>NZ_CABDWS010000185.1 GCF_901447495.1 Haloimpatiens lingqiaonensis | reverse complement strand
GGTGTCCTCCACTTCCACTACCAATAGCTTGTAGTGTACTCCCATCACAGGATAGTCGTTGAAGTTTCCTCTTTTCGAGGCTTACCTGCTGATTGCCCATTATCGCAACCTAACGGTTTTTAACCATAAGATTGGCGCACTTAGGATTTAACCTTATGCTATCTAACTAATTTTTTCCGCTTTCGCAACTATCACGCCTAGGCCTTTTTCATCCTTGCGTTGTAGTTTAGTTAGCTTTAGGGGTTTCCAGCAATTCAAAGGATTTTGGATGTATTTAATACATCACTCCATGCTCTTTACGAACATGGGAGGCTGTCAACAATTTTCTAAGTTAAAAGTTGTAAAACTTTACAGAGAATTATAACTTTTTATAACTTATTTGTAACTGTTAGTTACCTCTGAGTATCCTGTAGTACATAAAACTAATGGTTTGTTTTTTTCTTCAGCATAATTCAATAGTGAATCTAATGCATCTGCTCTAGAAAAATCTAAAATTACATGGAAATCTAAATGGCAGTCATTAATACTATTAAATACAGGGTAATTGAAATTTTTATCTGTATTTTTATCTATGCCGCCGCATATTTCTAAGTCTTTAAGATTAGTAACCGTTTGAGAAATCATTTTACCCATTTTCCCATTACAGCCGCTTAATAATATTTTTGTCATTTTTATTCCTCCTCGTATAATAAGTTTATAGCAGTCATTTAACTGACTATAAACTTATTTATTTTTATATTTTAGTATAGATAAGAAAGTATCTATGTTTTTCTGTGGGGATTCTCCCAATTCCATAGTTGC
>NZ_CABDWS010000184.1 GCF_901447495.1 Haloimpatiens lingqiaonensis | reverse complement strand
GATTTATGCTTCAGATAAGAAGTTTCAATAGATTAGAACATTGGCTTAAAAAAGGCAAGTTTAAAAAAGTAATACCTAAAAAAACTAAAATGCCACGCATTGATGCCGTTAGGCGCTCCTTAAGTGAGTTTGATTTAGATGGATTAAAAGAAATTCATAAACATATAATTAAAACCACTATAAAAAATAAAGTGTTTAGAAATGGTACTATAGATAAATTAAAGGTAGTTGCTATAGACGGTGTAGAACTATTTGAAAGCACTAAAAAATGTTGTGATAAATGTCTTACAAGGGTTCATAAAGATGGAGTTACCCATTATTTTCATAGATCCGTGGTTTGTACAACTGTAGGTTCTGATCCTCATCTTCTTTTAGGACAAGAAATGCTTGAGCCTAAAAAGGACAGTTCAGATAAGGATGAGGGGGAAACTACAGGTGGCAAAAGACTAATCAGAAGACTTTATAAAGAGTATCATCATTTTGCAGATATTATAGTTGCTGACGCTTTATATTGTAAGTCTACTTGGATTAAAGAAGTACTCTCTATAGGAATGAATGCAGTAGTAAGGGTTAAAGATGAACGACTTCATATTGTAAAAGATGCACTAGCTTTATTTAAGTGCCGTGAGGCAGATAAAGAATGGATAGTTAATAAAAAAAATAAAAATTATTTAAAGATAAAAGCTTGGGATGAAGATAACTTTGAAATGGCTGATTCAGAAATAAAAGTAAGGTTTATAAAATTTATAGAAGAAGTTCATACTGGAGATAAGGTAGAAATTAAAGAAGCATGGATTATAACAACAGACAAATTTACATCAGTAGAAA
>NZ_CABDWS010000183.1 GCF_901447495.1 Haloimpatiens lingqiaonensis | reverse complement strand
TCTTTCTTTCCAGTATAATTGCTTTTCTTAGCTCTTTTATATGTAATTTCCTCTAAAGTAGGTTCTTCTACCTTTGAATCACTATGTTTTTCAGCCTCGTTAAAAAAAGATAATTGATTAACATCTACTTGTTCACTGGATGCTCCAAATATCTTTCTATTTCTATTAGATATAACACCTTTTAAGAATTCTAATTCATTTTTAAGTTTTCTTATTTCTTCATCTTTTGAGCTTAATTCTTTATCTTTTTCATTAATTTCATTTTCCATTTTTTCAATTAATGCTTTTGTATTTTCATCAAGCTCATTAGTTAAAAATTCGTGACTCATAGTTACCCCTTTAGCTTTATTTGATATTTCTATTATACCACAAAACCCTTGAAATTACTATACTTCAAGGGTTCAAAGTTGATATTTTTTTAATAATAGTTACTTGCTTTTACAGGTTTAAATTTAGATTTTGTTCTTACTTCATAGCCTTTTAAAAGCCAACGTAATTCATCAATATTAATCTTTAATGCATCGGCAGCTGTCGCTGGCCATTTGAAGCGATTAGCTTCTAAACGGTGATAATATAGCCAAAAACCTTCGTCAAAGTGAAGAATTTTTAATTTATCCATTTTCTTGTTGCAAAAAACAAATAGTGCTTTATCAAAAGGATCTAACTTAAATTGGTTTTGCACTATCATAACTAAACCATCAATACTTTTTCTTAAATCCGTATAACCGCAGGCAAGATAGACTTTTTCTACCTTATCTATATTTAACATTTTAGAATTAACTCCTTAATTATTGCTGTTATTAAAGTAGCTTCGCTAACAGGAATAAGGATATT
>NZ_CABDWS010000182.1 GCF_901447495.1 Haloimpatiens lingqiaonensis | reverse complement strand
TTGATAACAAGATAGGATTAAAGCCATATCAGCTAAGGGAAGAAATAAAAATGCCGAAGGCTCCAGAAGGATTAGAATACAGAAATTTAGGTACAATGGAGCACAATATATGTGATGTATTAGCTCAAAGAATGAAGGGAAGAAAAATGAGTTGGTCTATTAAAGGTGCCAATAATTTAGCTAAAATACTAGCTGAAAAAGCAAGTAAAAGAATATACAATGTGATAAATGAGGTTTGTTCAGGAGTTGTTTCAGATGATAAATTAGAAACAATAACAGAGATGATTACATTAACAGCAGCTGATGTAAATAAGAAGGTAAAGAAAAGTAAGTATTATCCTATACAACAAGCAAGAATACCATTTACAGGCTGCGCCATGACTAATGGAAGAAAAGCTATACAAAGCTTTTTCAAAGAAAAAAAATTTAGTGAACTTATTTATAGATAGTTTTAAAATTTTAAATAAAAAGTTAACGGGATAAGTGCGCCCTTTCGGGCTGCGGGCGAAGCCCTTTTGGAATAAAATTTTCAACTGAATTTATAATGGAAAAATTAAGAAATAAAATTGCCCACTTTAACTTGACACAAACTATTTTGTCAGAAGTTTAGCACTTAAAAATTTTTGGGGCGTGAGCCCGCTGATTTATAATGAATGATTGAGGGTTAGGTTAAAAACCATAAATTCTGATTTTTGCTGGAAATTTTAGAGAAAAAATTTGCATAATAAAAGCATCCTTTTTATAATAGTTTTGACAAGAAACCAACTTAAAAAGGATGCTGATAAAATGAGTAAAAGTTATTTAAAACAATTACTTACTTATATTAATAAGGTATAC
>NZ_CABDWS010000181.1 GCF_901447495.1 Haloimpatiens lingqiaonensis | reverse complement strand
AAAATCAGATTTTTCCTATGCCATTACGTCACAATTTTCTTACGTGTTGTATTAAATTTTAAGTAAAAATGATATAATATTAGTATAAAACATTAGGAGTGAAAGCGTTGAAACATAAGAAAATACATCATGAACATGATGTGGGATATAAGTATATATTTTCTCATAAGGAAACATTTTTGGAACTATTAAGAAGTTTTACTAAAAATGAATGGGTGAATTTAATAAAAGAAGATGATTTGGTATTAGTAGATAAGTCTTATATTCTTTCAGATTTTGAAGAGGAAGAATCAGATATATTGTATAAAGTAAATATAAATGGGCAAGAAGTTTTATTTTATGTGTTATTAGAGTTTCAATCAAAAGTAGATTTTCAAATGCCCATAAGATTATTGTTTTATATGACAGAAATATGGAGAGATATATTAAAAAATGTTCATAAAAATGAAAGGCGAAGAAAAAGTTTTAAGCTTCCAGCTATAATTCCCATAGTTATATATAATGGTAAAAATAATTGGACTGCAGTTAGAAGTTTTAAAGAAGTTTTAAGTGGTTATGAATTATTTGGAGAAAATATAATAGATTTTAGCTATATATTATTAGACATAAATAAATACAGTAAGGAAGAATTATGTGAAATATCCAACCTAGTATCTTCAGTATTTTTTATAGATCAAAATATGGATGAAAAGGAATTAGTAAAAAGGTTAAGAACTATAATATATGTACTGAAGAAAATAACACCTGAGCAATATGATATATTTAGAAATTGGTTAAAAGGAATAATAAAGCCAAGACTACCACGAGAATTGCAGGATGAATTGGAGAATATAATGGAAACATCTAATCAATGGGAGGTGGAATCTATGGTATATAGTATACAGAAAGTAATTGATGGCGTGGAAAAGAAAGGTATTAAAAAGGGCATAGAGCAGGGTATAGAAAGGGGCATGGAAAA
>NZ_CABDWS010000180.1 GCF_901447495.1 Haloimpatiens lingqiaonensis | reverse complement strand
TATGGCAACTACTTTTAATTTATCTATAGTACCATTTCTAAATACTTTATTTTTTACAATGGTTTTTATTATATGTTTATGAATTTCTTTTAATCCATCTAAATCAAAATCACTTAAGGAGCGCCTAACGGCATCAATGCGTGGCATTTTAGTTTTTTTAGGTATTACTTTTTTAAACTTGCCTTTTTTAAGCCAATGTTCTAATCTATTGAAACTTCTTATCTGAAGCATAAATCCAAATAACACCACGAAGGTAATTGTTGAAATTTTTACATCAGATTTTATTCTTTTATCTTTTAAGTTATTGATTTTTTCACCTATATCGTATACCTTATTAATATAAGTAAGTAATTGTTTTAAATAACTTTTACTCATTTTATCAGCATCCTTTTTAAGTTGGTTTCTTGTCAAAACTATTATAAAAAGGATGCTTTTATTATGCAAATTTTTTCTCTAAAATTTCCAGCAAAAATCAGAATTTATGGTTTTTAACCTAACCCTCAATCATTCATTATAAATCAGCGGGCTCACGCCCCAAAAATTTTTAAGCGCTAAACTTCTGCCATAAATAAACGAAATATAGATTTAAATTTAGAATGTTATGTTTAAAGTTTTTCTATTGTACTAATATAAGCTAATTGTTAGTAACATTATCCCCTCTTAAATCATATAATTTTATGGAATAGCAAATTTCTATGGAGGATATTTATGTATAACTGGTATTGGCCTTGCATGCCATACATGAATATGTACGATAATAATGAGGATTTGGAGAGGATGTATCCAGAAATTTATCACAAAGCTTATCCTATGGTTGTAATGCATTGTGACGAAATGGAATCGAGTAGGAGCTGAATAATTATTTTATTCAGCGACCTCTCACACCACCGTGCGTACCGTTCGGTACACGGCGGTTCAATAAGAATTACCAACTGATAAATATCTTTCGGTTAATGTTATAAATC
>NZ_CABDWS010000179.1 GCF_901447495.1 Haloimpatiens lingqiaonensis | reverse complement strand
ATTAGCGATATTAGGTGAATATGCGTAAAACTTGTAAGAAGTTATAAATATATAATGCAATCATTAATTTCAATACAGTATAAATTTTTAACTTTAAAATCTAAAATCTTACCACTTTATAGTATTAGCCTATAAACAGAGCTCTTAGCTTCAGATGGAGTTTTTACTCCAACTGAAGGTTAGAGATCGTTATCCAGGGACGTAGCTGCCGTTATCTCCCACTTTGTTAGAAGTGGGAGTGTTACGGCAGGTAGTCATCGGATAAACCTAGCAATATAGGGAATAATAATACTAGAAGGTGAGGTGAGATAATGATTAAGGCAATAAAAATAAGATTAAAACCTACTAATGAGCAGGAAATATTAATGTTTAAATCCGTAGGATGCGCAAGGTTTGCTTACAACTGGGGACTTTCAAAATGGGAAGAGATGAACAAAAATGGACTTAAACCCTCAAAGGCAAAAGTAAGATCAGATTTTAATAATAGTATTAAAAAGAATAAGGATTATGAGTGGTTAGATGAAGTATCTGCTCAAGTTACACAATATGCCTTTGAAGATTTAAATAGTGCCTATGATAATTTCTTTAAAGGATTATCAAAACATCCTAGGTTTAAAACCAAAAGACATTCTAAAAAATCCTTTTATGTTAGATATGATGCCATTAAATTTAAACATGGAAAAGTCAATATAGAGAAAATAGGTAAAGTTAAGTATAAAACCAATTATAGTATACCCAATTTGCCTAAATATAATAATCCAAGATGCTATTTTGACGGTAGGTATTGGTATTTAACATTGGGGTTTGAGCACAATGAAAACCAAGTTGAGCTTAATAAAGATTTATCTTTAGGTATTGATTTAGGGTTGAAAAATCTAGCCATTGTAAACTGTCTAGAAAAACCCATTAAAAACATTAATAAGTCTTTAAGAGTTAGAAAGTTAAAAAAGAAATTAAAAAGATTGCAAAGAAAAGTATCAAGAAAATATGAAGCGAACAGACA
>NZ_CABDWS010000178.1 GCF_901447495.1 Haloimpatiens lingqiaonensis | reverse complement strand
AAGATGAACGACTTCATATTGTAAAAGATGCACTAGCTTTATTTAAGTGCCGTGAGGCAGATAAAGAATGGATAGTTAATAAAAAAAATAAAAATTATTTAAAGATAAAAGCTTGGGATGAAGATAATTTTGAAATGGCTGATTCAGAAATAAAAGTAAGGTTTATAAAGTTTATAGAAGAAATATATAATGGAGATAAAATGGAAATTAAAGAGTCATGGATTATAACGACGGATAAATTAACGTCGGTAGAAACTTTATGGGAAATAATGCATAAAAGGTGGGACATTGAAAATAATGCTTTTCATCAGTTAAAAACAGAATGGCATTTGAATCATTGTTTTCTTCATAGCCCTACGGGCATAGAAACAGTATTAATGTTTATAATAATAGCATTTAATCTAATGCAATTATATTTTTTTAGGTGTATAAGAAATTTTAGAAAGAAATATATGCTCCAAATAGATGTTATTGAAGATATAAGAGATGAAAGATTTATTATAGAAAATGGTTGGCATAACCCACTATTTGTAAAAACTTAATCAAATATAAAACTGGAAATTGATTTTAAAGATTTCTTGGGGTAGGGGATAGTGTAATTATTTTTGCGACCTATCGGTCTGCGGGCTTACCAGCCCTTTAAGTAAATGTAAAAAGATACAATTCCAGTAAAAATAAAATTTTTACTGGAATTTAGGTGCTAAATCTCTGTTAGCGTTCCAGAAGTTTAGCGCTTAAAAATTTTTGGGGCGTGAGCCCGCTGATTTATAATGAATGATTGAGGGTTAGGTTAAAAACCATAAATTCTGATTTTTGCTGGAAATTTTAGAGAAAAAATTTGCATAATAAAAGCATCCTTTTTATAATAGTTTTGACAAGAAACCAACTTAAAAAGGATGCTGATAAAATGAGTAAAAGTTATTTAAAACAATTACTTACTTATATTAATAAGGTATACGATATAGGTGAAAAAATCAATAACTTAAAAGATAAAAGAATAAAAT
>NZ_CABDWS010000177.1 GCF_901447495.1 Haloimpatiens lingqiaonensis | reverse complement strand
TATGGTAAAGAACTAATTGTTATAGATGGTACTAAAGTAGAGGCTTCCGCATCTAAGAGAAAAAATTACAGCTTAAATAAGCTATCTAAAATGAAGGAAATAACTCAAAATAAAATTGAAGAATATATGCATGCAATAGAAATTAATGATGATTTAGATGAGAATAAAAATAAGGATTTTGATAAAGAAGCCATAGAGTCTGCTATAAAAACATTAGAAGAAAAATTGGAATACTACAAACAATTAGATACTCAAATAGTATTAAACGATGAAACTGAAATTAATTTTACAGATCCTGATGCTAAAACAGTAAAATTTGGAGCTAATCAAGGTACTGATTTGGGGTATAATGTTCAAGTAGCAGTAGATGCTAAAAATAAACTTATAGCTGCTTATGATGTTATTAATAATTCAGCGGATCAAGGTCAGTTGTTTAATATGAGTCAAAAAGCTAAAGAGGATCTTGATGTAGATTCTATAGAAGTTCTTGCAGATAAAGGGTACTTTCATACAGAAGATTTTATTAAATGCGCTAAAGAAAATATTGTAGCTTATGTGTCTAAACCAACGTATTCTAATGGCATAGGAAATCCAACATATTATACTGATAAATTCAAATATTTAAAAGAAGAAGATGCATATATTTGTCCTGACGGACAAACTTTACATTGTATTACAAAAAAAATTAATGCTAAAAAGAAAAGATATTGTAATTATGATGCATGTAGTAAATGCAGAAACAAATCTAAATGCACAAATTCATCCAAAGGCAGAACAATAACAAGAGGCGAAAATGAAAATATTACAGAAGCGGTTAACGAAAGAGTTAAGGAGAATAAAGCAAAATGTATGCTTCGACAAACAATTGTTGAACATCCTTTTGGAACATTAAAAAGGACAATGGGTTTTTACTACTTACTTTTGAGAGGTTTCAAAAAAGTGAGGGGTGAGATTAGTCTTGCCATTTTTACCTATAATTTAAAAAGAGTAATAAATATTCTAGGAGTTGAAAGGCTCCTAGGAGCCCTTCTTGCTAATATTTATATATATTTTCTGAGAAAGAACAAAAAGATTACTATAGTCGCTTAAAAAAGGAAATAAAGTTTCTAAGTAATCTTTTTATAAAGTTAATTTACGCACAATCTG
>NZ_CABDWS010000176.1 GCF_901447495.1 Haloimpatiens lingqiaonensis | reverse complement strand
AATGATGTAAACTATGGAATGAATAAGCCACAATTTCATCATTTAACCACTATTATTGATGGATTAATAAACTTAGATGGCACAAAATCCTTATTAAAAGTTTCAGAGCATATATTAACTGCTAAAAGCAGCAGTTCTATATATAGATTTTTGAGTCACTCTAAATGGGACGATAGTCTCATTGATAGAAATCGTATTAATTATCTAAATTTGCATTTTAATAAACTCATAAAGCCAAAATCCGTAGGATTTCTGGTGATAGATGATACTGTGAATCCTAAGACTCAAGCAAAGAAAATGCAAGGCTTAAGCTACAATCACTGCCATACAGAAGGCAAAACTCTTTGGTCTCACTGTGTTGTTACCTCTAATTTTGTTGCAGGGGATATGTCTATCCCTTTAAACTACAAGCCTTATTTAAATGAAGAAAACTGTAAAAAACACAATAAAACTTTTATGGGCAAAACAGATATAGCTTTAGATTTTATTAGCTCTTTTGAAAAACCCACTAACTGTGACAAAATATATTGTCTTGTTGACAGTTGGTATACAAGCGAAAAGCTAATCGAAGGTTCTCTGCTAAAAGGTTTTAACCTCATTGGTGCTTTGAAATCTAACAGAAAAATCTCTCCATTAGGAATCACAATGCAAATTAAAGAATTTGCTAAATATATAAATCCAGCTACCTTAGATGTAGTTACCATCGAAGGAACTGAGTATAGAGTATATAGATACGAAGGTAAAGTTTCAAAGTTTGAAAACGCAACAGCGTTAATTTGCTATGAAGTTGATGGAGATACTTTCAAAGACCCTGTGTATCTAATGTCTACAGATGTAGAACTTAGCAACGAAACTATAATAAAATACTATCTAAAAAGATGGAGCATTGAAACGAACTACAAATATCTTAAAACACATTTAGGCTTTGACGAATATAAGGTTCAAGGTATACTCTCTATCGAGAGATACTTTCTGCTTACATTCTTAGCAATCAATTTTCTAGAAATTTATAGGTTGCATCATCTTAAGGAGCTTCAGACCATTGGCGACACTATAAAATCTGTTAAAAGCCTAGCGGCTAAAGAATTAGTGCATTTTATTTATGAGCAAGCTAAAAACAATGTACCCATAGAATTAATACTTGATGAGCTGAAATTAGCTTCTTAGAAAAATTTTCAAGTTATTTATAGGAC
>NZ_CABDWS010000175.1 GCF_901447495.1 Haloimpatiens lingqiaonensis | reverse complement strand
GTAAGGAGGAAGAACAATGGCAAAATCAAAATTTGAAAGAAGTAAACCACACGTAAATATAGGAACAATAGGTCACGTAGACCACGGTAAGACAACATTAACAGCAGCAATCACAACAGTATTATCAAAATTAGGAAACGCAGAAGCAACAAAATATGACGAAATAGATAAAGCACCAGAAGAAAAAGAAAGAGGAATCACAATCAACACAGCACACGTAGAATACGAAACAGAGAACAGACACTATGCACACGTTGACTGCCCAGGCCACGCTGACTATGTAAAGAACATGATAACAGGAGCAGCACAAATGGATGGAGCAATCCTAGTTGTAAGTGCAGCAGATGGTCCAATGCCACAAACAAGAGAACACATACTATTAGCATCAAGAGTTGGAGTTAACCACATAGTAGTATTCTTAAACAAAGCAGATATGGTAGACGATCCAGAGTTATTAGAATTAGTAGAAATGGAAGTAAGAGAATTACTAAGTGAGTATGGATTTGACGGAGACGGATGTCCAGTAATAACAGGATCAGCATTAGAAGCATTACAAAATGCAGATGATGAAGGAAAAACAGCATGCATCCATGAATTAATGGCAGCAGTAGATGAATATATACCAACACCAGAAAGAGCAACAGACAAAGAGTTCTTAATGCCAGTAGAAGATGTATTCACAATCACAGGAAGAGGAACAGTTGCAACAGGAAGAGTTGAAAGAGGAATACTACACGTAGGCGACGAAGTAGAACTTGTAGGATTAAGTGAAGATAAGAGAAAAGTAGTAGTAACAGGAGTAGAAATGTTCAGAAAGTTACTAGATGAAGCAATGGCAGGAGATAACATCGGAGCATTACTAAGAGGTATCCAAAGAACAGAAATCGAAAGAGGTCAAGTACTAGCAAAACCAGGATCAGTACATCCTCATAAGAAATTCGTAGGCCAAGTATACGTATTAAAGAAAGAAGAAGGTGGAAGACATACACCATTCTTTAACGGATACAGACCACAATTCTACTTCAGAACAACAGACGTTACAGGTTCAATCGCATTACCAGAAGGAGTAGAAATGGTTATGCCAGGAGACCACATCGACATGAATGTTGAATTAATAACACAAGTAGCTATGGAAGAAGGATTAAGATTCGCTATAAGAGAAGGCGGAAGAACTGTAGGTTCAGGAGTTGTTACTTCTATAGTTGAATAATT
>NZ_CABDWS010000174.1 GCF_901447495.1 Haloimpatiens lingqiaonensis | reverse complement strand
AGCTTACTCCTATCGGAGTTAAATCTAGAAAAGAGATTGTTAAATACATTCCTGCTAAATTAATAATTGAGGAGCATGTTATTTATAGCTACGCTTGTAAAACATGCGAAAGAGCCACTGGTGAAAGTAAAATAGTTTCACCAGAAGCCCCTAAAACAATTTTTTATAATAGCATGGCCTCAAATGAGTTAATTGCACATACTCTAATACTTAAATATCAACATGCAATGCCACTATATAGGCAAGAAACTTACTTTGATATGATGGGAGCTACTCTTTCAAGGCAAACTCTATGCAATTGGACTATGTCTGCAGCAGATGCTTTAGAGCCAATATATAACCATATGAAAAAAGAATTGCTTAGCCGTAATTACATTCATGCTGATGAAACTACTCTTAAAGTAATTAATGATAATGGCAAAGATTCTAAATCTAAAAAGTATATGTGGTTATATATGAGTGACACCAATTTAAAGCCAGTAATTTTGTATGATTATCAGAGTACTAGATCAAGCTCTTGCCCTAAAAATTTCTTAGGAGATTTTAAAGGTTTTCTCCAAACGGATGGATATACTGGATACAATTCCGTCAGCGGAGCTACAAGGGTATATTGCTTAGCTCATATAAGAAGATACTTTCATAATATAATAGTAGATTTAGATGAAGAAGCTCTAAAAAATTCTAGAGGATTAATAGGGTTTAATTATTGTGAGCAAATTTATAAGCTTGAAAAAGAACTTAGAGAATCTTATTCAAGTGATGAAAATTATTATGATATTAGATTTAAAATAAGAACTGAGAAACTAGCTCCAATTATAGATAACTTTATTGATTATGTTGAAAGAGAAATAAAAGATGCTCTTCCAAGAAGTCCGTTAGGTAAGGCACTTGAGTATGCTAAAAAGCATTTACCAGGATTAAAAAATGTATTATTAGATGGTTCTCTAGAAGTTGATAATAATGCTGCGGAAAGAGCAATTAAGCCTTTCGTTATAGGAAGAAAAAATTTCTTATTTGCTAACACTGCTAAGGGTGCAACTGCAAGTAGCAATATTTATAGTATTGTTGAAACTGCCAAGGCTAATAATTTAGTTGTAGAAAGGTACTTAGTCTATCTATTTGATAATCTATCAAAGATAGATATATACGATAGCGAAAGCTTAGAGAATCTTATGCCTTGGAATGATAAGATTCCTGAAAATATGAAAATTAAAGATAAAAAA
>NZ_CABDWS010000173.1 GCF_901447495.1 Haloimpatiens lingqiaonensis | reverse complement strand
TATGGCAACTACTTTTAATTTATCTATAGTACCATTTCTAAATACTTTATTTTTTACAATGGTTTTTATTATATGTTTATGAATTTCTTTTAATCCATCTAAATCAAAATCACTTAAGGAGCGCCTAACGGCATCAATGCGTGGCATTTTAGTTTTTTTAGGTATTACTTTTTTAAACTTGCCTTTTTTAAGCCAATGTTCTAATCTATTGAAACTTCTTATCTGAAGCATAAATCCAAATAACACCACGAAGGTAATTGTTGAAATTTTTACATCAGATTTTATTCTTTTATCTTTTAAGTTATTGATTTTTTCACCTATATCGTATACCTTATTAATATAAGTAAGTAATTGTTTTAAATAACTTTTACTCATTTTATCAGCATCCTTTTTAAGTTGGTTTCTAGTAAAAACTATTATAAAAAGGATGCTTTTATTATGCAAATTTTTTCTCTAAAATTTCCAGCAAAAATCAGAATTTATGGTTTTTAACCTAACCCTCAATCATTCATTATAAATCAGCGGGCTCACGCCCCAAAAATTTTTAAGCGCTAAACTTCTGGTAATATTTTTTTAAAAGTGTAATATAATCTATTAGCACTAGTATTAGGGGGAAATTTTATGGAACTGCGCGGAGGGTATAAACAGGAACTTAGTAGAAAAGAAAAGAGTACTATAAATAGAATTGTGGGCAAATATGATTTGCAAGTAGAGACCGTATCAAAAAATAGAAGTGTGTACAAGATTAAAACTGATAAGAATAATATATGTCTAAAAAAAATAAAAAATAAAAAATATAAAGTGAAAAATGGTATGAGTTTAGTTAATGAACTTAAACTTAATGGTTTTAATAATACTGCGGATTATTTAAAAACTACTAGAGATAATATAATGGTTAAATATAAGAATATATATTTTTATGCTACAGAGTGGATAGACGGAAGAGAATGTGATATGGATAACCAGAATGAACTTATAGAAAGTATTAAGCTATTGGCTAAATTTCATGAGTGTTCTAAGAAAATAAATACTAAAGAAATAAAAATAAAAAATAACTTAGGCAAATGGCCGGAAAGTTTTAATAAAAAATTGCACGATTTAGATAAATTTAAGAATTTTATTAAAAATAAGAGAATTAAAAGTAGTTTTGACACTAAATACTACGAGTATATAGATATGTTTTATAAAAAAGGACTTATATCATTAAGCTTACTAAATTCTTCAAATTACTATGATTTGTGC
>NZ_CABDWS010000172.1 GCF_901447495.1 Haloimpatiens lingqiaonensis | reverse complement strand
GAAGGAATATTAAAAGTATTTAGAACACCAACAAATAGGAGATATTATACTTATGAACAATATAAAGAAAATATAAGAAAAAAATAAAGGAAGATGAAGAAGTTGAAAAAAGCATACAAAATAGAAATTAAACCAATAGAAGAACAGATAACTAAAATTCATAAAACTATTGGTGTAAGTAGGTTCATATACAATTTTTATATTGCTTATAATAAAGAAGTTTACGAAAAAGAGAAAAAATTTATTAGTGGTATGGATTTTTCTAAATGGCTTAATAACAAATATATTCCTAATAATCCTGACAAAGCGTGGATTAAAGAAGTGTCTTCCAAAGCTACTAAGCAAGCCATTATGAATGGAGAAAAAGCATTCAAGAAATTCTTTAAAGGGGAAAGCGGCTTTCCTAAATTTAAGAAAAAGAAAAATCAAGATGTTAAAGCTTACCTTCCAAAGAATAATAAAACAGATTGGACTATTGAAAGACATAGAGTTAAAGTTCCAACTTTAGGTTGGGTTAGATTAAAAGAATTTGGATACATTCCAGTTAACTCTATAGTTAAAAGTGGTACAGTAAGTCAAAAAGCAGATAGATATTTTGTTTCAATTTTAGTTGAAGAAGCTATTAATTTAGACAATAAACCTTATTCAGAAGGAATAGGCGTAGACCTTGGACTAAAAGATTTTGCAATTTGTAATAATGGCTTAACTAAAAAGAATATTAACAAAACTGAAACAGTTAAAAAAGCAGACAAGAAACTAAAACGTGAGCAAAGAAAACTTTCAAGAAAATATGAAAGTTTAAAATTAAGAAATAAAAAAGAGAAAGGAGAAGCTACTCGTCAAAATATCCAAAAACAAATAGTAAAGGTACAAAAACTTCATCAAAGACTTACAAATATAAGAACTGATTACATAAATAAAACAGTGAATGAGTTAATAAAACAAAAACCAAGTTTTATAACTATTGAAGATTTAAATGTAAGTGGAATGATGAAGAATAGGCATTTAGCAAAGGCAATTGCTGGGCAGAAGTTTTATGAATTTAGAAGTAAGCTTATTTCAAAAGCCAAGCAAAACAATATTGAAATAAGGATAGTTGATAGATTCTATCCTAGTAGTAAAATGTGTAGTTGTTGTGGAGCATATAAAAAAGATTTAAAACTATCTGATAGAGTTTATAAATGCAGTTGTGGACTTTCTATTGATAGAGATTTAAATGCTTCAATAAATTTAGCTAATGCAAAAGAATATAAGATAGCTTAATTAAACAAG
>NZ_CABDWS010000171.1 GCF_901447495.1 Haloimpatiens lingqiaonensis | reverse complement strand
TTTAGAGATTCATAGTATCTCTGTCTTTTAACCATAGGAGGTAGCCCACCATTGGCAGAGCAAATCCTCCTGTTGTTCCAATAACTGATGAAATAACGCCATATAAGAATCTTAAGTTCTTCAACAGTCATTTCTTTAGTGTTGTAACGATCATAAAGCAGCTCTTCTTTCATTCTGGCCCACATACTTTCACACCTTGCATTGTCATGGCATCTGCCACCATCACTGTTCATACTTTGCTGTATGCCATATTTATTTATTACATTGCGATATTCATTGCTGGTGTACTGTGTACCTCTATCAGAGTGAACAATGGCACCCCTAAGTTTAGGATAAGCTTTAAAAGCATTATCAAGAGTATTTACACACAAGGTGGCTTTCATATTTGTATCCATTGAAAGCCCAAGAACTGCTAAATCATAGCAGTCAAAAATTGCAGATACATAAAGTTTACCATCTTTTGCTTTAATTTCTGATATGTCTGTTACAGTCTTTTTAAGAGGCTCAGATGCTCTGAAATCACGCTTAAGAAGATCATCAGATTTTCTGGCTTCACGGTCAGCTTTGGTTATACCATTAGGTTTACGTTTAGGTTTATGACTAAGACCAATTTCCTCCATAACTCTATAAACAGTACGTTCACTAGGGATATGGACATTTTCAGGATTTTTTAGAAGTAAGGCTTGATGCATACGGATTCTTCCATAGGTATCATTGTACTCATCTTCAGAATTGATTTTTATCATTTCTTCAGCGAGAGCCTCATACTTCCAAGGTTTATCTTTATTTGCCAGATAATTATGAAAGCCTTGACGGCTAACTTTAAGCATCCTACAATAAAATGATATTTTACCCTTAATCATGCCGTCATTAGTCTTAATAGCTATAAATCTCATTCGTGAGTTTTTACTGACTTCCGACGGCTGGCGGCGAAAAAAGCGCTTGCTTCCTCTAGAAATTCATTCTCTTCCTTCAAACGTTTGATTTCCTTACTCTGCTCTTTAACTTGCTTTTTTAGGGTCATAAGTTCTTCTGTAAGGGAAAGAGCACTATCAGGAGTGTGTGAACCAGCACCTAAATCAAGTACGCCTTCTTTAGAGGCTTTTACCCATCCGCTTACTGTGCTTGGAGCAATTCCTATTTCTTTTGCAGCTTTATTAATACCAATTTCCTTGGCTAACTTAACTGCCTGGACTTTATAATCCTGGTCATAACGTTTTTGTGCCATGATAAGCACCTCCTTATTCTCTTAATTATATTTTGAATTATACGAGAATAAGGTGTCAACTTTATTTATACAACATCAT
>NZ_CABDWS010000170.1 GCF_901447495.1 Haloimpatiens lingqiaonensis | reverse complement strand
TGATATAACGCTCCATTCTTACTTGTTGCTTCTGATTTTATACTATAGTTTTTACCTGCTTCTAAAATTCCATTTGTTACCTTTACTCCACCTAAGCTTACTTCTAAATTAGTTACTGTAGCTTTAGGTAATTGCACCATATACTCATCATATCTATGATTTTCTAATCTCTCTTTACTATACTTATCCTTTACATGCACTCCTACTAAATATTTTCCTGCTTTATTAGACGTCCATGTTGTAGTATTTGTACCACTATAGTCTCTTATCATTGTCCACAGGTTTTTGGATAAATCTTTTATCCAAAACTGATATAACGCTCCATTCTTACTTGTTGCTTCTGATTTTATACTATAGTTTTTACCTGCTTCTAAAATTCCATTTGTTACCTTTACTCCACCTAAGCTTACTTCTAAATTAGTTACTGTAGCTTTAGGTAATTGCACCATATACTCATCATATCTATGATTTTCTAATCTCTCTTTACTATACTTATCCTTTACATGCACTCCTACTAAATATTTTCCTGCTTTATTAGACGTCCATGTTGTAGTATTTGTACTACTATAGTCTCTTATCATTGTCCACAGGTTTTTGGATAAATCTTTTATCCAAAACTGATATAACGCTCCATTCTTACTTGTTGCTTCTGATTTTATACTATAGTTTTTACCTGCTTCTAAAATTCCATTTGTTACCTTTACTCCACCTAAGCTTACTTCTAAATTAGTTACTGTAGCTTTAGGTAATTGCACCATATACTCATCATATCTATGATTTTCTAATCTCTCTTTACTATACTTATCCTTTACATGCACTCCTACTAAATATTTTCCTGCTTTATTAGATGTCCATGTCGTAGTATTTGTACTACTATAGTCTCTTATCATTGTCCACAGGTTTTTGGATAAATCTTTTATCCAAAACTGATATAACGCTCCATTCTTACTTGTTGCTTCTGATTTTATACTATAGTTTTTACCTGCTTCTAAAATTCCATTTGTTACCTTTACTCCACCTAAGCTTACTTCTAAATTAGTTACTGTAGCTTTAGGTAATTGCACCATATACTCATCATATCTATGATTTTCTAATCTCTCTTTACTATACTTATCCTTTACATGCACTCCTACTAAATATTTTCCTGCTTTATTAGATGTCCATGTCGTAGTATTTGTACTACTATAGTCTCTTATCATTGTCCACAGGTTTTTGGATAAATCTTTTATCCAAAACTGATATAACGCTCCATTCTTACTTGTTGCTTCTGATTTTATACTATAGTTTTTACCTGCTTCTAAAATTCCA
>NZ_CABDWS010000169.1 GCF_901447495.1 Haloimpatiens lingqiaonensis | reverse complement strand
ATTTAAGAGTTATATTTCCTAGTTATAGCTCTGTATTTTCAGACATTACTGGAAAAACATCAATAGCTATATTAAAAAAGTATTCTAGTCCTGAAGCAATTATAAATGCTGATAGAGATGAACTTATTAACCTCATTTCAAGCAATTCTCGAAGGGGACTAGCAAATAGTGAAAAAACTTATAAAAAGCTATATGATGCTGCTGAGGAAGCTGTTTACATTGGTCTTAAATCACCAAGTTTATTTGTAAAAATAATTAATACTATTTCAGTAATAGAATCATTAGAAATCCAAATTGGAAATCTATTAACAGAAATTCATCTATTAATGAATAGCAATAGAATCTCTGATGAATTTAAGAAAAATGTACAATTACTTTACTCAATACCAGGTGTTGGAGAACTAACTGCCATCACAATAATGAGTGAAATCGGCAATATTAAAGGTTTTGTTAAACCTAAACATTTAGTTGCTTATTTTGGCTTAGACCCTTCTGTTAGCCAATCTGGTAAGTTTAATAGTGACAGAAACGTCATGTCCAAACGAGGTACCAGAATAGGCCGTAGGGCCTTATACGCTGTCGCGTTAGCATCCATACGTAAGAATACAAACGGTGAACCTATAAATAGAGTTCTACTAAGTTTCTATAATGAGAATATGAAAGGTAAAAGTAAAAAAGTAGGCTTAGTTGCAATAATGCATAAGCTAATTAACTACATATTCTCTGTTCTTAAAAATCAAAAAGAGTATGAACTACGTGACCCCAAGATACATTCAAAAATGTATCTAAACACTAAATCAGAACAAGCAGCCTAACGGCTAAAACAATTAGGAGCCATTTCCCATTGTTCGTATTTTTCAATGGATTTTTTGTGATGCCTATTTTTATTAATAAAACTTTTTATAAAAACTTATTGACTTTTACTAGCTGGTCTCTTACCTATATAATATTATTATACATTTATACAAGAGAGTTAACAATTGGATACTTATCTATAATAGATATTTTTTTAACAAAATTTTCAGAAAGTTATTATTTAAATGTTTACATTAAGTTATTGACAGGTATAAATTTATAATGTATTATTTAGTTAATCGGTTTAGTAAACCGATTAACTAAATAATACATTGAGTATAGTACAAGCATAAATTGCAAATAATCAAAATAGAGGCACTTGAATTATAAAATTAAATTAAAAAATTTTCTACTTAAGAAAAAGCTAGTGGAAGAAACTTTGCACTTGGGAATAAAAGCAATTTGGTAATATGTCAAGAACAAAATAAAAGAAAAATGAAATGATTTCTTTAAAAAAGGGTAACCTTAACAAGCATACAGTCCAATAAGAATGTATGTTTGTATAATTATGAAATTTAATCT
>NZ_CABDWS010000167.1 GCF_901447495.1 Haloimpatiens lingqiaonensis | reverse complement strand
GGCTATTTAATAAATGTTGTGCAAAGTACCTATAAAATATAGTAGTCACTTTGCATATTTTACCAATATGTCTTGAAAAGATCTTTTAGGCGTCAGCCTGCCAAATTATAGTTATATTAAAAATGAAAACTTATTTAGCAAAGCGTGCAATTATCCTTCTTTTTAAATTAGCGCAGCTACAGAATCCATAGCCAGCTCTTTTTATTAGTTTAATCTTATTATTAATTCCTTCAATAGGTCCATTAGTTAGTTTTTTATCAAAATAATTGAAAATCTGTTCATACCAGTTATTCACTGTATTTATAACCTTTTTGAATTCTTTTATTTTATTATCTTTTACCCTTTTACACCAGCGTTCAAAAGCTTCCATAGCTTCATTTTTACTATGCAACACAAAAATATCTCTAAATTCTTCTTTTAACTCATAAGCTATTTCCAAATAACTACTTTTTTCAAAATGCTCTATTAAAATTAAGTATTCTTCATCTGTTACATTTTCATTACCTTTCTTAAATAAATACCTATCTTTAAATAATTTTGTTTTAGATTCTTTATCTAATTGCTTGGATACTGATTTTCTAACATCTTTAAATGCATCACCAATTTTTTTTATAACATGAAATTTATCAATGATTATTTTAGCATTTGGGAACATCTTAGATATAGAAGAATTATATCCATTCCACATATCCATGGTAACAAACTTTACTTTTTTACGAGCATTTATAGACCATTGTGAAAAATATTTAATAAGATTTTCTTTTGTTCTATCATCAAGAATATCTATTATTTTATTAGTAGCTGATAAAGGGTTTATTAGAGCAACAGCATAATTATGACCCTTTTTTAGAGCAAATTCATCTATACCAAAGTATTCAATTCCATTCTCTTTAATATCATCATCTATTTCATTTATTAATTTATTTGAGTATATATCAAATGCAGTTTTCACTTCTTGATATCCTAACTCAAGCTGCTTACATACTTCATTAATACTTGTTTTAGATACTTCTTTAGCAATAAACTCAATAAACCTATCGGTTTTTCTTTGATATTTATTAAGAAAAGGAATTGTTATTGGTATCCCTCTATGTCCACAGCAAGCACATCTCAATCTAATTTTCTCAACAACTAATATTACAGCTTTATCATGAATAGGTATATCTCTTACTAAGAACTCTTTTTTATCATGCAGCCTATCGGCTATGCTATCGCATTTAGGGCATTTTAAAGATTGCTTTATTGGAGATACTCTTATGAAAATAGTATTATTATATTCTTCAGAACATTTGATATAAAAATCTGGTAAAGCTATTGAAACTTTGATATAATTATCTTGCATTTGCTTTCTCCTTTATTGGGGATATTATTGTTGTTTGCATTACAATAATAGCAAATGCATTTTTTATTTGTAAAGTTTTTCTACACAAGAAATATTAAATAGCC
>NZ_CABDWS010000166.1 GCF_901447495.1 Haloimpatiens lingqiaonensis | reverse complement strand
TAACTTAACTTCTTTAATTTTAAAAGCTAAAAATCCATTTATAGATAAATATTTATATATATGAATATTATTACATTGGTAATACTTATAGTTATCCTATAAATAACTAACAAATTTTTCTAACAGGCTAACTTTAGCTCGGTAAGTACTTTTTTTATAGGTACATCTTTTTTAGCTTGCTCATAAACAAAATATACTAGTTCTTTAGCCGTTAGGCATTTGATGGATTTTATGGTATCTCCAATTGTTTTAAGCTCCTTAAGATGATATAACCTATAAATCTCTAGGAAATTGATTGCTAAGAATGTAAGCAGAAAGTATCTCTCGATAGAGAGTATACCTTGAACTTTATATTCATCAAATCCTAAGTGTGTTTTAAGATATTTGTAGTTAGTTTCAATACTCCATCTTTTTAGATAGTATTTTATTATAGCCTCGTTGTTAAGTTCTACATCCGTAGACATTAGGTATACAGGATCTTTGAAGTCATCTCCATCAACTTCATAGCAAATTAAGGCTGTTGCATTTTCAAACTTTGAAACATTACCTTCGTATCTATATATTCTATACTCAGTACCTTCGATGGTAACTACATCTAAGGTAGCTGGATTTATATATTTAGCGAATTCCTTAATTTGCATTGTGATTCCTAATGGAGAAATTTTTCTGTTAGATTTTAAAGCACCAATAAGGTTAAAACCTTTTAGCATACAACCGTTTATTAACTTTTCGCTAGTATACCAACTGTCAACAAGACAATATACTTTATCGCAGTTAGTAGGTTTTTCAAAAGAACTAATAAAATTTAAAGCTATATCCGACTTTCCCATAAAAGTTTTATTATGTTTTTTACAGTTTTCTTCACTTAAATAAGGCTTGTAGGTTAAAGGGATAGACATATTCCCTGCAACAAAATTAGAAGTAACTACACAATGAGACCAAAGAGTTTTACCTTCTGTATGGCAGTGATTATAGCTTAATCCTTGCATTTTCTTTGCTTGTATTTTAGGATTCACGGTATCATCTATCACTAAGAATCCTACGGATTTTGATTTTATGAGTTTATTGAAATGTAAATTTAAATAGTTAATACGATTTCTATCAATGAGACTATCGTCCCACTTGGAGTGACTCAAAAATCTATATATTGAGCTACTACTTTTAGCAGTTAGTATATGTTCTGAGATTTTAAGTAAAGACTTTGTGCTATCTAAATTTATTAATCCATTAATAATAGTGGTTATATGATGAAATTGCGGTTTACTCATTCCATAATTTACATCATTTAAGTAATTGTAAAGTTCATCATTAATGGATATAATATTATTAAATTTATTTGGCATACTGACCACCTCCGGGTAATATTTGTGTTGTAACTTATATTTTACACGGAAAAAGTCAGCGTGCCATATTTATTTTTTGGTAATAGTACCAATTCAACTTTTTATTTTGCAGAAGTTAAGTA
>NZ_CABDWS010000165.1 GCF_901447495.1 Haloimpatiens lingqiaonensis | reverse complement strand
TGAGGAAATTGCACAATTAACCTTCCTCAATTACATTTAAAAATCATTACTCTTTGTTAATAATTAACTATTTTATGCAGAAAAAGATAATAGCAAAGCTAGGGTGCTATTGCACCTGTGGATAACTTTTAAAATTAATAAATTTATCCTGCTTGCTTTAAATTTAAGTCGTTAGACTTCTGATTAACAGCAATAGTTCCTGCTATTAAAGCCATACAGTTTAGTAACGCTACAACTTTTGCTTTTCTTATACCTGCTGAACGCAGATTATTAACATTTAGGTACTCTTTCAATCTTGAGTTACACCTCTCGATAGAGGTGCGTTGATTATAGAGTTTTTGCCAATATTCACTGCTCCTAAGAGGATAAGAGTAATACCTATTATTCTCTTTATAATTTACCTTTAGGCAAAATCCATAGTTTGAATTGCTACAATGCTTTGTTCCAAATGGGCAATTAATCTTACCGGTTGATTGTGGACATCTAAATTTAAGGTAGTCACCATCTTTTCCCCAGTAAGTTAATGGATATCCCATTGAGCATATGGGTTCAAACTTCTCGTTAAATCCTTCTGGTGGAGCATACTGTGCCCTAGGATTGAAAGCTATAATTGGTTGTGCTTTAACATCGTGAGTAACATAATCATAAATCTTTTGAAAATCATAACCTTTATCCATAATAAAATGCTTAGGACTCAAAACTTCGGAGTACTTGGTGATGAACTTTTTTATCAGCGGAATGGCTAAATCTCCATCACTGTAACTAGCGGGAGATAGCAATATGCTTAAGGGTAGTTCACTCTTGCAATCTGCTAGTATGTGAAGCTTAAATCCGAACCAACGTATTTTATTACCATCAGTATCGTTCTTAGCTCCCCAGTTTGGGGAAACAGCATTTTTCTTGAGTTTAGATTTAGGTCGAGCTTTTTCAAAAGAATCAATTTTAGTAGAATCGATTGCTACATTTGAACCATCAATAATTCCTATACTAATGGCCTTTTTAACTAAACACTCGAAGTCATATTCCAATGAAGGTGTCTTAGACAGTTTAGTTAAAAATCTACTAAAGGTTGATGCTGAAGGTGTTTTCTCTAAGAGGTTAAAACCGCAATTATACCTAAATACAGGATCGGTCTTAAGTCTATCGACTAACTTATTAAAGTATTTAATTTTTTCAACTTGCATGGCAACTAAAGCATACAATAGTGCTAGCTCGTTATGCCCTTTCGGGCCACGCGTAGCGTGTAGCTGTGCTAAACCATTTAATACATTTGAAAAATCTAATTGAACTAGAATTAATTCAAGCCTAGTTTTAGGCTGAAATTTTATTATTTCTTCAAAGGAAAATAAGCACTCTTGTCGAATATACATAAGTATTCACTCCTTTTTGTTGTTTATTTTGGGTGCTACTTAAATATTCGACATTTTGGGGTGAATTTCCTTTTTGAATAATAAAAAAGTTAGTAAAATCAATGATTATAAAATATGAAATTTACTCA
>NZ_CABDWS010000164.1 GCF_901447495.1 Haloimpatiens lingqiaonensis | reverse complement strand
TTTGTAATTTGAAGATGAAGTAACGAATTTTGAGCATGACAAAAAATCCTTTTGAGTGAAGGAAAATTTTTGATATTAGTAATCTCTACATGGAGTTATTCACGTAGTGGCTAATAAATATCCCATATTTACTTTACAACTAAATTAAGCAGAATTTTCAGCTTGCATCTTTAATATTGTTTGTTGACCAAGGTAAATAAGTAATTGCCACTTAGCAGGCATATTGCCCGCATTAGTTAAAATGTCTATCTCGTTTAGTGGCTTCCAGTAGTTATAAGGATGAGGACGTAGAAAGTTATAATAGGCAACCCAAAGGGAAACGCCATAAAGTGCACCATTTTCACTTCCATAACCGCAGGTAACGCGATAAGAAGACTTGAAAGTGCGGTTAAGCCGTTCTACTACTTGCTTTACCCAACGAAATTCGGTGGATACAGCATCATCATTGGTGAGTCCGATAACTTGAGTAACATCAAAGTCCCAGCCATTAACGAGTTTACACTGCTGACTTGCAAGAGGGTAGGCACTATAGCCATCTGCAATGAATTTTAAGGCTTTATTAGGGAAGTTTTTAAACTTCTCAAAAGCCATACGCATAGCGAGGATACATGGACCTACAGCACGAGTATCGGATACTTGGTAGCCAAGAATAGACTTTTTACAAGCATCCATGATAATCCAAACATAATGCTTTATGCCTTTTACCTTAATGTATGTTTCATCAGCAGAAAGGATGTTAGAAGGATTATAGTCAAAAGTATCTACAAATGGCTTTATAACTGCGGCAGCAGTCATAGCATAATTAGCAATCATTGTATGTGAAATCTTTATACCATGTACTTCCTCCAAGGCATGTGCTGTCTGCCTAGTAGATAGCTTAAGATTAACGTGATAAGTAAGGCAAAGCCCCATAATGTGGGCATTGAACTTCTTATACTTAAAGTTAATTGCTCTAGAAGGAAGTTCATGTAAGTCCATTTTGAAGAAATCTATGGTGAACTCACGATAGATGTAGTGGAGCTTGTACTTGTGTTTATCAGCGTCACTTAAGTCTTTAGGCAGTTTGTCTAAGTTCTTGCGGTAGTAGGAACACTTAGGATTAACACATTTATGTATTCTAAAATGCTTACGATCTTTCTTTGGAGAAAGAGTTTGTCCGCAATAAGGACAACTAAATACTATAGGTTTAGTAGTGTGGTTACTTTCATTAAAATTTTGACCACAAACCTTGCACTGGTATTGACCTCTAGAGCCATTATTATCGTAGATATACTGGTGAGGGGCACCGCATTTAGGGCATAGGATATTTTCAGGGATGGACTTCCCATTACGTCTCTGAACAGGTTTGGTTAGCTTATTATATTTATGTTTATAGTAAGCTAAAAGAAGTTGATAGTCTACCTTTTCAAAACGAACAATTTTAGGTAGCTTATCCACTTTAAACTTTTGATATTCGGGACTATGTGAATCCTCAAAAGCCCACTGCTTAAGAGGAATGTATTTACAAATAAACATAAGTAATTGATAAATTATTTTTAAAAGATATTGATTATAGGAAATTAAATAAGTTATAATTGAATCCATAGCAATGACATCCTTTCATGTTATTTTTGGTTTT
>NZ_CABDWS010000163.1 GCF_901447495.1 Haloimpatiens lingqiaonensis | reverse complement strand
TATGGCGTATAGATGTATTTGAACTTAAGTATATTAGTCCATTATCATATTCAGCCTTTCCATCATATTTTGCTTGAATTTCTTCAAATTCCTCTTCTGTATAAAGATGAACATAATCAATATTCATTTAGGCAGCCTCCTTATCATACAAAACACTAACTAATATATTATTTACAATTATACACTATATAATGTAAATATACCTAATCAATTTAATTGTTAGGGAATGCCTGTTATGAGTATGAAGAGGTTTTGAAATAGATTGAATTATTGGCAAAATTTACACCTCTGGGGTCATAGCCGTCAAGTAATTCCTGAAAAATACTGGAGTAAAACAGAATACTTCTTCTGGTTGCTAAATATGACCTCTGACACCCATAATAATAGTAGGGTTTTTAGAAGGGTCCATCCATTTAAGAATTTTTAACAAATTACTTTGGCTAAGACCTACACAGCCTGCAGTACCTCTACCACTATAAGGAGCTATATGCAAAAAAATTCCACTGCCTTTACCCATTACTTTACTTCCAGTATAATAGTTATAATCTATTACGGCAGCATAATTATATAAAGGCTGTTCCCAAAGTTTTTCAAAATCTTTTAATCTAGAAACTGCATTATTCCCTTCATAATGCATCCAAACGTTGTATTCTGGTAGGTTTGTATTAGAAACCCAATAGTCATTTTTTCTAACTTTTCTATATTCAAATTTAACTCCGGGATTTGAATTTCTTCCGAACATAAATGGAAAACCATATTTCCCAGTAGGTGTCGATTTATCTCCTTCACGTCTATTGTTTTTAAATCCTGCTCGCCCAATAACAGCTGGCCCGTTACTATATTCTTTCCATGATCCATTAATTTTTTCATAGGCATAATATTGAGCATATTCAGTGCCATAACTATTAGCAATAACTACTATTACTTGTTCACTATTTCCAGGATTAGTTTTTATATTTGGTATTACAGTATACCCATTTTGTTTTAATGTATTAGTAGATTTTTGAGCATTAGCTGTTTTAGTAACAACCCTAGAGGATGTTTTGGTGACTTCATATTTTCTTTTATCAGGTACTTTATTTAATTTTTCTTGAGTATTTTTAGTTAAATTACCTGATACAATTAATTTGTATTGTCTTTGAAATTCTTTCACAACGGCTACCGTTTTATTACCAAAGCAACCATCTATATTTAAATCATACCCAATAGTATAAAGCTTTTTCTGAAGTTCAAATACTTTATTTCCCTTATCACCTATTTTTAAAAGAACTTCATCTTCTGTTTTGTTTTTTATTTCACTTTTAGGGGATTCCTTTTTTTCTTGTTTCTCTACTTTTTTTATTTTATTTTCTTTTACATCTTCTTTTACATCTTTTTTTACATCCTTCTGTAAACTAAGTTTACTTGCAGTATTTATTTTTTTTGTTGATTGTTTATCATTGTTTGCTTCACAACCTATTAAAAGAAATGATAGCATAATGCAAGATAATGTTGTTAATATAATTTTTTTAATTTTCATGTTTATATCCTCCCTCGTATAATAAGTTTATAGCAGTCATTTAACTGACTATAAACTTATTTATTTTTATATTTTAGTATAGATAAGAAAGTATCTATGTTTTTCTGTGGGGATTCTCCCAATTCCATAGTTGCTGTCT
>NZ_CABDWS010000162.1 GCF_901447495.1 Haloimpatiens lingqiaonensis | reverse complement strand
GCATTGCCTACATTAATTTTTACTTCTTTTAATGTAGATTTATTTTCTTTAGTATTATCAACTTTACTATTCAAAGAAATAGCCTGAAAAACAGGTTCTTTACTTTCAATTGCCTTTTCTACTCTTTTTTTATGGTAATAAAATTGACTCTTATTAAGGTTATTCTCAGCACAGAAATCTTTCACTGTTATTGTATCTTTAACAGAGTTAAATTTATTTAAATATTCCTCCCAAGCATCATTATCTAATTTTTTATACATAAGTAAACCTCCCATTGATAATCTTTTACTTAAGTTTATCAATGAGAGGGTATGTTTTCTAGATACTTAATTTTTGACGCTTACAGATAAAGTATCTTAAAGATTTAGATATTGATCTTGCAAAATTCAATGTGCTTAAAAGCTATTTAATCAATAATGAAGTAAGCATTTCTCAAATTGAGGAGTTTAAAGAAAATATTGATTTTGTAACTATAAGTGAGTTTGTAGAAGGACTTAACGACTATGCCTATAACAATCAAACTGAAAAGGTAGCGATTAAGGTTGGAAATGAATTTGTTCTAGCTACAAAGCAAGATAGTTTTTCTGTTCAGCTTGAAGATACAGGAAGAAAAGTTGTTATCGAGAACAAAGAATATCAACTTCAAAAAGGTGTTACTTTTGATGAGAGTACAAAAATAGACGATTTTATTGATAGTGGTAAGTACGAATCTTTTAAAATTGCAGATTATATAAAAGAGGAAAAAGAACAAACACTATTTGACTTTGTGGATGATACAACTCCTAGTGAAGAAAATAGATTAGCGAATAAGTATCATGTTGGCGATAAGGTATCGTTTAAGGGAAAGGACTATGTTATTTCTCGCTTTGATGAGATGGGTAATAACATAAAAACTGTAACTATTAAAGATGATGTTGGATATCTTGGTGGTATGATTACAGGTTCAGAAACTATTTTGTATAAAACAGAAAGTGATTTGGAGAAACTTTTTGAACCAATAGAAAGTGAAAAAGCTAAAGTATCAAACTATAAGATAAGCGAAGAAATACTTGCAGATAAATTAACGCCTAGTGAAAGATTACAAAACAATATTGAAGCGATTTTGATGTTAAATCGTATTGAAAAAGGCGAAATAGGATTAGATGTTTCTGCTCAAGAAATCTTGGCGAAATATGTAGGCTGGGGTGGACTATCTGATGTCTTTGATGAAAGTAAAGGTGGACAATGGCAGGAAGCACGAAATATCTTGAAGGAAAACTTATCACCTTTAGAATATGAAGCTGCAAAAGAATCTACCCTAACAGCTTTTTATACACCTAAAATTGTAATTGATAGTGTTTATAAAACATTATCTGATATGGGATTTAAAAAAGGAAATATCTTAGAACCATCAATGGGGATTGGGAACTTCATTGGTAATTTGCCTGATGATATGAATCAATCTATGTTTTATGGTGTTGAACTTGATTCCGTAAGTGGTCGCATAGGAAAACTCTTATATCCTAATAGCAATATTCAAATCAAAGGCTTTGAAGAAATGATGTTGTATAAATAAAGTTGACACCTTATTCTCGTATAATTCAAAATATAATTAAGAGAATAAGGAGGTGCTTATCATGGCACAAAAACGTTATGACCAGGATTATAAAGTCCAGGCAGTTAA
>NZ_CABDWS010000161.1 GCF_901447495.1 Haloimpatiens lingqiaonensis | reverse complement strand
CATTAAATACTGGCTTTTCATGGTTATAAAATAAAACTACAAAATTTATATGCGAAAGTTCAGTTACTTATTATTAACTCCATATGTATTCAAATATCACTATGCAAATACTCAATGGTAATTTATAAAAATACTTGATTTTATAATTAAATACAAAATTTATACTTTATTAAAAACCCATAGATAAATTTTAATGAAATATAAATAAAATAAACTCTAAATAAGAAATCTAGCCTTCATTTATTATTATTCCTTGAACACTGCTCATTCATTATTTTAGCTCTATTGAAATCCAATTAATTATTTAACTTTTACAGTTATAAAATATAAATATAAACAGATCTCTAACCTTCAGATGGAGTTTTTTTACTCCAACTGAAGGTTAGAGATCGTTATCCAGGGACGTAGCTTCCGTTATCTGCCACTTTGTTAGAAGTGGGAGTGTTACGGCAGGTAGTCATCGGATAAAATTGAAAATACAATTAAAGAAATTCCCTAGGAATCACAAACTTCATTCTACATTTTACATTTAAAACGTTTATTCATCTAATGTTAAGATTAAAATTTATGTGTAAAAGTTAATTTAATTAATAATTAAATAGTACAAAATAATTTGAAATAGATTATAATATATTAATATATAAACTATTTTATATTATATAAATTAATAGTAAGGAGGCATAATATGAGTATATTTAAAGGTTCAGGGGTAGCTATAGTAACACCATTCAATGAGGAAGGTGTAGATTTTCAAAGTTTAGGCAATTTACTAGACTGGCACATAGAAAATGGTACCGATGCTATAATTGTATGTGGCACTACCGGTGAAGCTAGCACCATGACTTTAGAAGAAAGAAAAGCAACTATAAAATTTACAGTAGATAGACTAAATAAAAAGATACCTGTAATAGCTGGTACAGGAAGCAATAACACTGCTGCTTCTATAGAAATGAGTAAATGGGCTGAAAGTATAGGAGTAGATGGACTTCTTGTAATAACTCCTTATTACAATAAAACCACACAGAGGGGGCTTGTAAAGCATTTTGAAGCCATTGCAAACAGTGTACAGACTCCAATTATAATATACAATGTTCCAGGAAGAACTGGTATGAATATACTTCCTGCTACACTAAAAAAACTTTGTGGACACAAGAATATAGTAGCTGTTAAAGAGGCTAGTGGTGATATAAGCCAAATAGCCAAAATTAAAGCTCTTTGTGGAGATGAATTAGACATTTATTCTGGTAATGACGACCAAATAATACCTATTTTATCTTTAGGCGGTATAGGCGTAATATCTGTCCTTGCAAATGTAATTCCAAAAGAAGTTCATGATATGTGTTATGCATATTTAAATGGCGACGTTAAAGAAGCTCTAGATATACAATTAAAATCTCTAGATCTTGCTAACAATTTATTTATAGAAACTAATCCTATTCCAGTAAAAACTGCTGTTAACCTTTTAGGAATGAATGCAGGACACTTAAGACTTCCTTTATGTGATATGGAAGAAAGCAACCTTAACAAATTAAAGAAAGCAATGACATCTTATGGACTTACTTTAAAGCAATTTGGTAATATGTCAAGAACAAAATAAAAGAAAAATGAAATGATTTCTTTAAAAAAGGGTAACCTTAACAAGCATACAGTCCAATAAGAATGTATGTTTGTATAATTATGAAATTTAATCT
>NZ_CABDWS010000160.1 GCF_901447495.1 Haloimpatiens lingqiaonensis | reverse complement strand
AGACAGCAACTATGGAATTGGGAGAATCCCCACAGAAAAACATAGATACTTTCTTATCTATACTAAAATATAAAAATAAATAAGTTTATAGTCAGTTAAATGACTGCTATAAACTTATTATACGAGGGAGGAAGTAAAATGCCTAGATTTGCTAGATTAAAAGAGTTTTTAGGAACTTATCATATAATGTTAAAGAGCATGTCAGAAATTTATCTATTTAAAACTCCTAAAGATAAAGATAAATTTCTTCAAATTCTAAATAAATATAAAACTATATATAAAATTGAAATATATGCTTATTGTTTAATGGATACTCATGTTCATATTCTAATATATAGCAAAGGTGCTGATATAAGTAAATTTATGCATGGGGTAAACTTAAGCTACGCGTTATATTACAATAAAAAATACAAAAGAAAAGGACATGTTTTTAGTGACCGTTTCAAAAGCAAATTAATACTAGATGAAATATATTTATTAAACTGTAGCTCTTACATTCACAATAATCCAAAAGATATAAAAAAATATAGAGGAAATGTTGAAAATTATTGTTATTCTAGTTTAGGTATATATCTTGGAAAATTAGAGAATAAATACGATTTAATAAATACTAGATTTATTCTAAGCTTATTTAGTAAAGACTTAATAAAGTCTAGGATTCTATATACAAATTTCTTGAAAAATGCCAAAAATATTGAACTTTCTTCCAATTTTACTTTATCGCTAAAAAAGAATAGCTCTTCTTCAGATTGCACTCTAGATATAAATTATGATTGTATGAACAATAGAACTTCTATTCCTAGAGATTATGACTCTAATAAGATAATAAATTTTGTTAAAAAAAATATATATTCTGGGAAAGTAGATATGTTAGACAAAAATTCATACAAGAATTTTAAATCTCTCTGCATAGTTCTATTAAAATGTCTTTGCAATTTAACTTATAATGAAATAGGTGAATGCCTAAATATTGTAAATATTTACGATTGCTATAAATTATGCAATAATGGAGTTTTTTTAATTCAAACTAAACATAATGACATAGTAGAGAAGTTCTTACAATATGCAAAATAGGCACTTAAAATATTACTCTTTAATATCTTAAGTGCTCAAAAGTTATATCTATCAAATTTAATATTCTATACTAACATTCATATATTTTCATCCTAATATAGAAAATATCAATAATCAATATTTAATTACTTGTTGTTTGTGTCAAGTTAAAGTGGGCAATTTTATTTCTTAATTTTTCCATTATAAATTCAGTTGAAAATTTTATTCCAAAAGGGCTTCGCCCGCAGCCCGAAAGGGCGCACTTATCCCGTTAACTTTTTATTCAAAATTTTAAAACTATCTATAAATAAGTTCACTAAAATTTTTTTCTTTAAAAAAGCTTTGTATAGCTTTTCTTCCATTAGTCATGGCGCAGCCTGTAAATGGTACTCTTGCTTGTTGTATAGGATAATACTTACTTTTCTTTACCTTCTTATTTACATCAGCTGCTGTTAATGTAATCATCTCTGTTATTGTTTCTAATTTATCATCTGAAACAACTCCTGAACATACCTCATTTATCACATTGTATATTCTTTTACTTGCTTTTTCAGCTAGTATTTTAGCTAAATTATTGGCACCTTTAATAGACCAACTCATTTTTCTTCCTTTCATTCTCTGAGCTAATACATCACATATATTGTGCTCCATTGTACCTAAATTTCTGTATTCTAATCCTTCTGGAGCCTTCGGCATTTTTATTTCTTCCCTTAGCTGATATGGCTTTAATCCTATCTTGTTATCAA
>NZ_CABDWS010000159.1 GCF_901447495.1 Haloimpatiens lingqiaonensis | reverse complement strand
AAGCAATTTGGTAATATGTCAAGAACAAAATAAAAGAAAAATGAAATGATTTCTTTAAAAAAGGGTAACCTTAACAAGCATACAGTCCAATAAGAATGTATGTTTGTATAATTATGAAATTTAATCTACTCTATTTGAAGAGTAGAGCTGATTTTTAGCCAGCAATCCAAAAATCATACGAATTAATTTACGAGATGTTAGTGCGAGTGCTCGTTTGTGCTGATGTGTAGTTACTTCAGCAAATTTTTTCTGATAGAACTTTTGATATTCAGGAATATGGCAAACGACACTTCCTGCTGCTTCTATCAGATAATAGCGTAAATAACGGTTACCAGCTTTGTTCATAGGTGTATTTTCAGCTTTAAAGCCTCCAGATTGATTTTCTTTCCACACGATGCCAGCATATTTAGCAATGGCATCATTATTAGGAAAGGCATGCACACTTCCTAATTCAGCAAGAATGCCACTGGAGTAAACAGGACCAAAACCTGGGATAGACATTAATATTTGATATTCCACAGGGTTCATTCCCATAACAGCTTTTTCAATAGCTTTGTTAATTGCTTTAAGTTCTTTATCAAAAGCTTGAATACAGTTGAAAGAACAAGCAATAGAGGTTGTTAATGGCTCATACAAACATTTATCAAGACGGTATGAATTACGTGCCGCCTGCTGTAGAATTTCAGCAGTTATCTGAGGATTAGAAATCCTTTTACGACTTTTTCTACTGACGAAGTCAACAAGTTCTTCAATTGAAGTATTTGCAATATCTTCAGAAGATAGAAATTCAGTAAGTATTGAAGATGCGGTAGCACCATATTTATTAGAAAAAGGATGATCTTCTCCTTGTAACAAAGCGAATTCGCTGAACTTAAGAAATACATTGGATAACATGTAAGTCTTTTCTCTGGTTAAGCATTCAACTATATGAAGCCTATGTCTTGTAAGCCTTTGAAGAGCAAGATATTGAGAACCTCGCCAAGGCTCAGTATGAATTCTGCCAACTCTTGCAAAGTCAGCAATGACAAAAGAATCAACGCCATCATTTTTATCAAGAGAGTTGAAGGAGTCTTTGTAGTTAGCGACTTCCTTAGGGTTCAAACAGTAGACATATGGTTTGTAAGGTATAAGTTTTTCACTTGCAGATAAAAAATTTGCAATATGTACACCATAAAACGAAGTAGATTCTAAGCCAATTATGACAGTTTTAAAGGTACTATTGCTAAGTATATCAACAAGAATAGCTTCCAATTGATCTGCACCAGATTGCGTGTTAGGAACAGGCTTCATTTTAATTAAAAATTCCTGTTCAAAATTAATTGCAGAGACAACGTTTTGTCTCGCACCAATATCAATACCAACAAATAGAGTTGATAAGTAATCTACTTTCTTCATGAAATCACCACCTTTCGAGAGTAATGAGGAAACTTACAAAGGAATTATCCTAATCCAGAGCACTGACTGCACCCTCGCGTAATCAGCATTCATCCATGCGAAATACCTTGCTGGTGGCTACGAATGGAGATGCAACATTTGTGTAAGCAGAATGTGATACTCTGGTCAGGCTGCAAGCTTAATAGGCAATAACAATAAGTTTTGCAGGAGGAAAAAAGCAGTAACCTTTGCTAAAGTTCCGTTAGGACTATTTTAACATTAGGAAATTCCTTTATAAACAGTTAAATGAAATCTGTACAGATTGGAAAGTAGAATAGACAGCAACTATGGAATTGGGAGAATCCCCACAGAAAAACATAGATACTTTCTTATCTATACTAAAATATAAAAATAAATAAGTTTATAGTCAGTTAAATGACTGCTATAAACTTATTATACGAGG
>NZ_CABDWS010000158.1 GCF_901447495.1 Haloimpatiens lingqiaonensis | reverse complement strand
AAAGTATATTCGGAAACCCTTAGGCCTCCATTTATCTCAATCCCGAAGGGTGTCAATTTTAACTTCCCCCCAAAATTTTAAACAAAATAACAAAAAAAACTTATATTTTTTCCAAAATTGCTTGACAAAGTTTGTAAAATTTGCAGCCTCGCACTATAGAAACTATTTACAAAATATTGCGAGGTGATTTTTTATGTTAGGTTATTGGCGTAGCCATTTTGATTATCAAAATTTTCTTTTATCAAGCATTATTAAACTTTATAAAGCTAACCCTACTATCGTAGAATACTATTCATCAAGCATCCAAAAACTCTACACTTTAAATCTTGATGACATAAAATCATTAGTCAGTCCAATGTATTCTTTAACTGGTAAACCTTCAAATCAACAACCTGAACTTCTTAGGTCATTTATTTTAATGTCCGATTTAGGTTTTTATAGTTTACCTAAATGGATTAAACACTTACGTGCACATGATATACTTTGCACCATCATTGGTGTTCAAAAATCTAATGTACCAGGATTAGGTACTCATTATGATTTCATATCAAGATTTTGGGGCATGAGCCCTGAGGCTGAAAAATCAGCCAAGGACTCCCTTCATCCTTTTACTTCCAAGCCCCGTAAAAAACTTGGCAAGAATGAAAAACTACCACCAAAACATCCTGGTGTTATTAAAAATTTAGTTGAACAAGCTCTTACGGGACGAACCATCGAAACTCGCCATGAAAAGCTATTTCAACAAATTTTTGCAAAGTTAGCTGTTGAGCCTTCTGCCAAACTAGGTCTCCTTGGTAATACTCAAAAACTTGATATATCTGGAGATGGCACCTGTCTTGAAACAGGCGGAAGCTCATTAGGCATTAAGACCTGCGATTGTGTTAAAAAAGGTGTTTTTAACTGCAAATGCAATAGAAGATTCTCTGACCCTGACGCTAGACGCGGTTGGGACAGTTACCACGAAAAGTGGTATTATGGTCATTGCCTATATTTTCTTAGTGTCTATAATCCTAATGTTAAAAAGGATCTTCCTATATATTTTAGGATGGTACAAGCACAGCGTTATGATGGTGTTACTGCAATTTTTGCACTTTCAGAAGTTAGAAAGATGTATCCTTTGTTTAACTTCGATAAGTTCATCGCAGATGCTGCTCATGATAACTATCCTACGTATAAACTTCTTAATGAATGGAATATAAAAGCTGTTATATCCCTTAATCCAAAGGGTAAAGGTAAAAATAAATATGAACCACCAATTGGATATACTAAGGACGGTATTCCCATCTGCAAATGCAACCAACCAATGGTATATGATTGGTACGATAAAGGCAGAAGTAGAATTAAATATAGATGTCCTTTAGTAAAAGGTAAAATTAAAGAATGTCCTCATAAGGAAGAATGTTCTCCTAGTGCCTACGGCCGTGTAATATACGTAAAGCCAAGTGATGACTTGCGTTTATTTACTGCTATACCTAGAAACTCTGACCTTTGGAAACAAATAATGAAAAAGAGAACTTCTTCAGAGCGAGTAAATAAAAGAATACTGGAAGACTATAATATGGAAGAATCCCACTGTCGTGGTAAAAAGCGTTGGTGTTGGTGGACATTAATCCATAGCATCAATATTCATTTGGATGCTCAACTATCTATTTCTAAAATTAACATATTGGACATTCTAGAATTAGCTATAAATAAAGCCTGCTAATCTAGATAATTGTTAAGTTTTCACAAAATTCACCTATCGGTGAGTTAGCTTTGCTATACTCTTTTTTAAGTAAAACTAAATAAAAACCATAATATAATAAGTGCTCCGCACTAAAATAATATTAGTGTTATTGAAAAACTTATTGGAAATTAGTTTCCGAATTCACTCA
>NZ_CABDWS010000157.1 GCF_901447495.1 Haloimpatiens lingqiaonensis | reverse complement strand
CCCGATGACACCCTGCCGTAACACTCCCACTTCTAACAAAGTGGGAGATAACGGCAGCTACGTCCCTGGATAACGATCTCTAACCTTCAGTTGGAGTAAAAACTCCATCTGAAACTAAGAGCTCTGTTTATAATATTTTTTAATTTTTAGTAAAAATTATCAAGATATGTATTAAAAAACTGTTAAGTTTGGTATTATATTAAATATATAAAATTTTGCTACTGGGGGTGCTAAAATGTCCGGAATAATAACAGAAAAAGAGTATAATATCCACTACTATGAAGTAGATTATAAGGGAAGAGCGCTTATATCATCTATTATGAATTATTTTGGTGACATAGCTATGGTACAAACTGAAGATTTAAATATAGGCATGGATTTCTTAAATCAGCATCACATAGCCTGGGTGCTGTATAAGTGGGATATAAACATAAATAGATACCCAATGTATAATGAAAGAGTAAAGGTAAAAACTTGGGCTTATGGTATAAAAAAATATTATGCTTATAGAAAATTTACTGTAACAGATAGCAGTGGAGAAGTTATAGTAGAAGCCAGTTCTATATGGTTTCTAATAGACACAGAAAAGAGAAAGGCCATAAGTGTGCCAGATTATATGTATGATATATTTAAAACTAGTAAGGAAGAAAAGAGAACTCTTAAAATAGATAAAATAAAGAAAGTGGATGAAATTCATGCGGAAAATAAGTTTAGTGTAAGATATGGAGATATAGACACTAATAGACACGTTAATAATGTAAAATATGTGTCTTGGGCTATAGAAACAATTCCTAGAGATATAATAACAAAGTACGAGCTTAAAAATGTAAAAGTAACTTATGAAAAGGAAACTTCCTATGGTGATAAGGTAAAAGTATTTACTCAAATACTAGAAAAGGAAGATGGAATAATGTGTTTGCATAAAATACAGGATAAGAATGAAAATGAGCTGGCAGTGCTTCAAACTATGTGGAAATAAAAAGTAAGAATATAGTGTGAAGTAAGTGCATTAAGAAAAAACTGCCTTTAATTCCGTGATAAAATTGAAATTTTGGACTGTGAACAGTACGCTAAGAACTTCTAAATGTTTTGAAATTTAAAGCCCCTAAAGCCTTCAAACTCACTCGTTCCTCGCTCAAGCAATGAAGGCTTCTTAACGGGGCTTTAAATTTCAAAACAAAGAAGTTCTAAAGCTAGTTCAATAGTCCAAAATTTCAATTTTATCACTCCATTAAAGGCAGTTTTTTCAGTTACAGAGTACTTACTTTGTGGGGGGAGAGGGGCCTACTAAAGGACGATTTTCCTCCACTGTGTTACGGAAAATCTTTAATTAAATAAATGTTATAGTAAAATAAGCTATAATTATTTCACTAAATGGAGTAGTTATATCTTTTTTTTAGGGTTTAAAAAATCTTTTATTGGCGGTAGCCAGCGAGAATATAGAAATATCAAATATCAAATATCAAATAATGTTGAAATTCCTATGGAATTTCTTAAATTAGAATTTGTAGAGGAAGTACGAAGTGACAATGGACAATTGAGAATTAAGTAAGGGGTAAGAAGTAATAGGTGAAATTTCAGAAGTTTAGCACTTAAAAAGTTTTTTGGGCGTAGCCCGCCGATTTATAATGAAGGATTTATTATCCCTTTCTTTTTCTAACTTAAAGATTTTCTGAATAAAATGAAGAAAATCCACATAATTAATAATTAATAATTAATAATTGATATTTGATATTTGATATTTATTATTTGAGGAAATTGCACAATTAACCTTCCTCAATTACATTTAAAAATCATTACTCTTTGTTAATAATTAACTATTTTATGCAGAAAAAGATAATAGCAAAGCTAGGGTGCTATTGCACCTGTGGATAACT
>NZ_CABDWS010000156.1 GCF_901447495.1 Haloimpatiens lingqiaonensis | reverse complement strand
AATCGAGTAGGAGCTGAATAATTATTTTATTCAGCGACCTCTCACACCACCGTGCGTACCGTTCGGTACACGGCGGTTCAATAAGAATTACCAACTGATAAATATCTTTCGGTTAATGTTATAAATCCTTGTTCTCTAAGGTATTTATTAGATAGTGTTCTTGCTAAGATTGGGCTGTTTGATATTCTCCAGTAGCCTTTTCTTGTATTTGCATATTCCCAAGCTTTGCTATCATATATTCCAAGCCTTTTAAGGTTATCATGCTTTGTTTTAATTTTCTTCCATTGTTTCCAATAACACATACGAATCCTTCTTCTTAGCCACTCATCTAAAGTCTTAAGAGTACTTTTCATATCAGCTAATTTAAAGTAATTAACCCAACCAACTATAATTTGCCTTAATTTAATTGAGCGAAATTCCATGCTCATGGCATTACTTCTTCCTGTTACCTCTTTTAATTTAGCTTTTAGTTTTTTAATAGAGTTTTCATGTACTCTTATTCCTATTTCACCTTTCTTTGGGTAAAACGTGAATCCTAAATATTTTAATTTCCACGGTCTATCGACCTTGCTCTTATCTTTATTGACTTTAAGTTTTAAGTTTTCCTCTATAAACTTTGTTATACTTGCCATTACCCTAAGTGCTGCTTTTCTTGTTTTCACATAGATATTACAGTCATCAGCATATCTACAAAAACACAGTTCTCGCTTTTCTAACTCTTTATCTAATTCATTTAACATGATATTACTAAGCAATGGGGACAAGTTTCCTCCTTGTGGTACTCCTTTTTGAGTGTTATTAAAAACACCTCTTTCCATTACTCCTGCCTGCAGATATTTTCTTATTAGTGATATTACCCTAATGTCTTTTACTTCTCTATATATCAATCCTATTAATTTATCATGATTTACAGTATCAAAGTAATTTTCTAGGTCAATATCAACTGCCCATTTATATCCCTTATCCATGTATTCTTTACATTTTAGAATTGCTTGATGTGCATTTCTGTTTGGTCTAAATCCGTAACTATTATCTGAAAATTTCTTTTCAAATATTGGACTTAGTACTTGAGCGATAGCTTGTTGTATTACTCGGTCTACTAGTGTCGGAATTCCTAGTAGTCGTTTCTTCCCATCAGGTTTTGGTATTTCTACTCGCCTTACTGGATTTGGTTTATAACTACCTTCTAATAGTGATTGCCGTAGGCTGGCGCCATTTTCTTTTAGGTATTGTAGAAGTTCATCTACCTTCATACCATCAATTCCATGACTACCTTTATTGGCTTTAACTCTCCTAAATGCTTCATTAAGATTGTTTCTGTCAATAATCCTCTCTAGCAGTTCACTATCATATTTACTTTTGGCGTTCCGTCCTTTTTCTAACGTCAATGAAATGCTCGGCGCTCCTACATCCCCTTCGAGTTCCACTCTATCTTTTTGTAGGTAACCTTCTATATGAAGTTGTCTGCTGTTTTCACATTTCTTTGTGTTCTTCAAAATTTCAAAACCTCCTATTGTTCAGTCCTTCACAAAAGGTTCATGACCCTTTTGCTAATATGACCTCTGCTGACTTCTTAGATTTCAGCTATACATCACTGTATAGGTTATTATTTCAAACTTCATTTCCATAATGTATATCTAAGACCTCCCCAGGTAAGAACGCAATCTTTCACTCCATTTATCTGCTACATTTACACCGTCTGTTTCGGATAGTTTAGGGCTTCAGTTTGTCTTGCAACCTTACCCACAGACATATGCCTTATATGTAGTTTCTGTTCGTCAGACCAGAGTTTTGCCGCCGACTTCCTTCAGATTCCACCTCACGGTGGACACCCTTGTCTTAAGCTATGCACTTGGCACTATCAACCCGTGCTCGGGACTCTCACCCGTTAGATTGCGCCCATGCTGGGCGCACAA
>NZ_CABDWS010000155.1 GCF_901447495.1 Haloimpatiens lingqiaonensis | reverse complement strand
TTTCTATTTTGTATGCTTTTTTCAACTTCTTCATCTTCCTTTATTTTTTTCTTATATTTTCTTTATATTGTTCATAAGTATAATATCTCCTATTTGTTGGTGTTCTAAATACTTTTAATATTCCTTCATTATCCCATCTTTGCAATGTTCTAACTGATACATTAATTAATTCTGCAAATTCATTTGGTTTATAGTTATTATTTTTCAAATGTACTCACTTCCTTTTTAAAAGTACATTTTACTATATTTGATTACCTTTATCTATATTTTAAACAACTAAAGATATCTCCTAATTATAAATATTCACCTATCTATACTGAAGCAATTTATTTTAAAGATATTTACTGTAGTATAAAAAGGACACATTTTAAAATTATAATTTATTTTGTAGCTTTTTTCTATAAAAATGTGATTTTTTAATAGTGGAAATATATGCCTAAAGGTTCTCTTATATTTTTTCAAAAACCCATAATTGCTGAAGATTGTAAGTTGTTACGTTAAAATTCTTTTAGGGATTTTTAATTGAATTTCTTTTTCTATTGTATTTAAAGTGGTTTCATCTTTTGGTGCTACAAATAGGAAGGCATAGCCCTCTTCACCAGCTCTTCCAGTTCTGCCTATACGGTGTATATAACTCTCGGCGTTCTCAGGTATATCATAATTAAAAACATGGGTAACTCCAGTTATATCAAGTCCTCTAGCTGCTACATCAGTAGTTATTAAATATTGAATCTCTAAGTTTTTAAAGGCTTTCATTACTTTTTCACGCTTTGCTTGAGATATACCACCATGAAGTTTTTTGCAGTTATATCCTTTTTGATAAAGATCTTCCTCAAGGTTATCAACTCTTCTTTTGGTTCTACAAAAGATAATGGCCATAAATGGATTTTCTTCATCTAAAATTTTACACAAGTCTTCTTGTTTCCTTCTATCAGTGGTTTCTATTAGAAATTGTTTGATATTTTCAAGAGTTACTTCCTTTTTTTCTATCATAACTAATTTTGGATCATGCATGTTTTTATAGGCAAGTTTTTTAACTTCAGAGTTCATTGTAGCTGAAAAACATAGGGTCTGACGGTTATTTGGTGTATAACTTATAATAGAGCGGACTTCATTTTTAAATCCCATAAGAAGCATTTGGTCAGCCTCGTCCAATACTAATGTTTTCAAATGGTCAAGATTAATTGTATTTCTGTTAAGGTGATCTAAAAGTCTGCCAGGAGTTGCGATTACCAAGTGAATATTACCTTTAAGCTTTTTAAGTTGAGAACCTATATCTTTACCACCATATAAAGCTAATATATTTAAATCCTTAGCTTCTTTTAATTTCATAGCTTCTTGAGTTATTTGTATGGCAAGTTCCCTAGTTGGTGTTACTATTAAACCTTGAATTGTGTCTATGTTAGGAGACATATTTTCAAACATTGGCAATAGAAATGCCAGTGTTTTTCCAGTTCCAGTTTGAGCTTCCGCTATAACATCATGACCATCATTTATTAGCAGGATACTTTGTTCTTGAATTGGTGTTGGTTCACTGATTCTTTGGGATTTAAGTATGCTGAGCATATCATCACTAAGACCTAATTTTTTAAACTTTATCATAATAATCTACCTTTCAACTTTCAAGTATATTTTGTATTTATCCGATGACTATCTGCCGTAACACTCCCACTTCTAACAAAGTGGGAGATAACGGCAGCTACGTCCTTGGATAACGATCTCTAACCTTCAGATGGAGTAAAAACTCAATCTGAAGCTAAGAGCTCTGTTTATATAAATATTTATCCAATGAATATTAGCTTTAATATTATTTTTAGTTGATATGTAACGTGAGCTTCATATTTTAACATAATAAAAATTTTATTTTAGCTAAGCTTTGTTTTATACAAACTAAATAAGTATATCATACTTTTAGTATAATAAAAAGTGAGATAAAGTATACGCAGAGATTTAGCACCTAAATTCCAGTAAAAATTTTATTTTTACTGGAATTGTATCTTTTTACATTTACTTAAAGGGCTGGTAAGCCCGCAGACCGATAGGTCGCAAAAATAGATACACTTACCCCTACCCCA
>NZ_CABDWS010000154.1 GCF_901447495.1 Haloimpatiens lingqiaonensis | reverse complement strand
ATGTAATATCAGATGTATACAAAAATGATGATGAATACACAAGCACGGCTTTCCCAGATTTAAAAATAAATTTAAGGGATATATTTGAATAACAATTATAAGCAATACAAACTAACGGAGTGATGGGTGGCACTGCTCAAGAGGTGTAAATTTTAGCAATCAGAAAAAGAATTCCTTTTCACTACAACCTTTTTAAGGAACGATTCCCGGGGTCGTTACATAAACTGGAAGTTTATGTTTACTAACAACAATTCAGCAGATATTAGGGCATGAGAGCATAACTACCACAAATTTATATACACAAACACCTGAAAAAAGATATGGTAAAAGCACTTGAAGGCTTGGAGTGGTAAAAAAACACTCTTTTGCATATATTAATAGGGGAGGGTACTTCTATGTAGGAAAATTAGGGTGTCAGTAAATGATACACAAATTTTTAAAATAAAGTTTTAGTAAAGGAATAATATATGCATTAAAAAGGCATAATTACAGATAGAAATCTTCTTTTTTATATAATGCATTGTTTAGGGTATTCGCATATGATATAATTTACTTAAAATAGAATGGAGGGATGATGATGACAAAGATTGATAAAAACGAACAAAAAGGATTAACTCAAGAAAAGAAAATGATGTTTAAAAGCATAATTGGTAAAGCATCATCACCTAAAATTGATTTAAATAAAATAAGGGATGAATGGAAGTATGCGAAAAATTGATTTCAATGATGATTTTACGGGATTTGAAGATAAAGAAGATATATTAGTGGATACAGGGATTTTATTAGCTTTATTAAATGAATATGATACATGGAATAGTACAGTTAAAAATTTGTTTGATAATCATGTTTTTAATAATGACAATGTATTATTTCTTTATATAAATCCCTGTATTCAAAATGAACTTACAAATTTAATTAGCAATGGAAAGCCAATTGAATGGTATAAGAAGCAACATCCAAATTTTAAAATAACACAAGAAGAAATGGATGAGATTGAGAAAAAATCAATTGAAGCAATAAAATTTTTAATAGAGAATGAAATATTACTAATCTTAGATTCTAATAAGGAAAGTGCTGTACAACAATTGAAATTGTACAAAGAATTAGGAGCAGCTGATGCAGTAAATGTTAGTATAGTTAATGAATATGGTATTAGTTTATTGACAGTTGATAACAGATTAATAAATAATATAGAAAAAAATATAGACAAATTGGAGAACATACATAACTTGTATTATACAACTCCAGCATATAAAACATATTAAATATAAACAAGCTATTGCAGATAATGGCTTGTTTTTTTTGATTGGAGGGAAATGAGTGTTACCTGCCAGAAAAAGCCTTCCGTTTCACCCCAAGCCTTTTTCTGGCACTACCCCAGGGATGTAAATTTTACCAATAATTCAATCTACTTCAAAACATTCTCATACTCATAACAGGCATTCCCTAACAATGCCTGTTCTTAGCAACCAGAAAAAGTATTCCGTTTCACTATAACCTTTTTCTGGAACGATTCCTGGGGTCGTGACGTAAACTGGAAGTTTATGTTTGCTACCATTTACAGGCTGCGCCATGACTAATGGAAGAAAAGCTATACAAAGCTTTTTTAAAGAAAAAAATTTTAGTGAACTTATTTATAGATAGTTTTAGAATTTTGAATAAAAAGTTAACGGGATAAGTGCGACCTTTCGGGCTGCGGGCAAAGCCCTTTTGGAATAAAATTTTCAACTGAATTTATAATGGAAAAATTAAGAAATAAAATTGCCCACTTTAACTTGACACAAACTTTATAGTGGCGGAGCATTAAATTATAAACCATATATGGTATAATATTCTTGTATTTCATTTATCTATTAAAGTTTAAAATAGTTTATTAATAAATAATAGATTATAAATTAAAGATTATTGTAGCATAAATTCATAATGATTACTTATGATAAATAATTAACTCAACCTTTGCATATGAAAATTAAGTCGAAGGCTTGTAAAATCGATTTATAACCCAAAGAAACATTCCTTTGGGTATAATACAATTACTAAAAATATAACATCAAAGCAATTTGGTAATATGTCAAGAACAAAATAAAAGAAAAATGAAATGATTTCTTTAAAAAAGGGTAACCTTAACAAGCATACAGTCCAATAAGAATGTATGTTTGTATAATTATGAAATTTAATCT
>NZ_CABDWS010000153.1 GCF_901447495.1 Haloimpatiens lingqiaonensis | reverse complement strand
GTATACCTTATTAATATAAGTAAGTAATTGTTTTAAATAACTTTTACTCATTTTATCAGCATCCTTTTTAAGTTGGTTTCTTGTCAAAACTATTATAAAAAGGATGCTTTTATTATGCAAATTTTTTCTCTAAAATTTCCAGCAAAAATCAGAATTTATGGTTTTTAACCTAACCCTCAATCATTCATTATAAATCAGCGGGCTCACGCCCCAAAAATTTTTAAGCGCTAAACTTCTGTAGAAAATTCCTTAAATACTTTAAAAGCTATTACTCTCCTAAAGTAATTTATTGTATAATAAAATTACTTTAACTTTATGATTGGGGGATTCATATGGGAAATGTAGTTAAAAGAAAAATTTTTAAGACCTATTATATATTAATAGCCTATTACGTAGCTTTCATATTATTTGCTTTTGTAGTAGATACTCCCTATAATATATTTAATGGCTTAAAAGCAATTATTTTAGAATCAGACTTACTTATAACCGACTATATTGCCATTGGTGGAATAGGCGCTACTTTTGTAAATTCAGCTCTACTTTCACTTATGTGCATAGGCATTCTGGTATACGTGGGAATTAAGCCCAATGGCTCAACCATAGCCGCTCTATCCACTATTACAGGCTTTGCCTTTTTCGGAAAAAACATTTTAAATGTATGGCCTATTTTTTTAGGTGTATGGCTATATTCAAAATATCAAAAGGAACCATTTTTAAATTATGTACTTATTGCATTATTTGCAACGACTCTTTCTCCTACAGTGACTCAATTTAAATATACTTCTAATTTTTCTCAAATAGGGGCACTACTTATAGGCATTTGCTTTGGGGTTGTCATTGGATTTATTTTACCACCCATAACTTCCTACTGCTTAAAACTACATCAAGGGTATAATCTTTATAATACAGGTTTCGCTGCTGGCCTCTTAGGAACTGTACTAATGTCCATACTTAGAGCTTTTGGAATAGATTTTAAAACAAGACTGGTATGGTCTACAGGTAACAATTTAATTTTTGGAATATTACTAATTGTATTTTTTTCATCCATGATATTAATTGGATATTGCTTAGATAAAAATTCCTTTAAAAAGTTCAAAGAATTATGCAGACAATCTGGAAGACTTATATCTGATTTTTATATAATTTATGGTGATGGTGCTGTCTTTGTAAACATGGGTATACTAGGAATACTTTCCACACTATATATACTAATGGTAGGTGGCGATCTTAATGGTCCAACTATTGGCGGAATCTTTACTGTTGCTGGCTTTAGTGGTTTTGGTAAACATCCAAAAAACACTATACCTATAGTCCTTGGAACAGCCCTTTGTTCTATGCTAAATATTTGGAAAATAAATTCACCTCAAATGGTTCTTTCTGCACTATTCAGCACCACTTTGGCACCTATTGCTGGTCAATTTGGATGGCTCTATGGAATTATTGCTGGCTTTATACATGTATGTATAGTAGCCAACACAGGTTTTCTTCACGGCGGATTAAATCTTTATAATAATGGTTTTGCTGGAGGTATTGTGGCTATATTTTTAATACCACTTATAACCTCTTTTAGAAAGGATGATAAATAAAAAATGAAACACAACAATCAACGAAACATAAAAATAGTTAGCGAACTTATGAATTTTTGTTACAGTAATGGCGGTAAAAACATGACAATAGACGTTAAAACAGAAGAAGATAGGACTTTAATATACATAAAATCAAAAATAGAAAACTTAAGTGAAGCCACACTAGAAATATCAAGAAAGCTGCTGAATGCACCTAGATGCCATGAAATAGAAGAATATTATTGGAATTTAACCGGTGACGATGACACAGACTCCGAACTAACTCTTGTGGGCATGATGACAGATGAAACCTGTATAACTTACGAAGACAATATTTTAGAAATCAAAGTAGTGAGAAAGCAATAAGAATAAATTGCGACGCAATTTTATAATTGACAATGGACAATGGACAATGGACAATGAAGGAAGTTTTTCTTACAGAAAAACTAAAATTTTAAAAGACCTAAACATAGAATTTATCTATATTTAGGTCTTTTTCTGTTTTTAACTTAACTTCTTTAATTTAAGAAGTTGAAATACCAATTGTAGATTCAAATTCCTTGGCAGGAATATAGTTACAGTGTTTCACACTATATTGGTCCTATAAATAACTTGAAAATTTTTCTAAGAAGCT
>NZ_CABDWS010000152.1 GCF_901447495.1 Haloimpatiens lingqiaonensis | reverse complement strand
TTAATGGAATAGAATTTTTCATGGCAGATAGATTTTATCCAAGTTCTAAAACTTGTAGCTCTTGTGGAAACATTAAAGAAAATTTAAAGCTAAAAGATAGAATTTATGTATGCCCTAAATGTGGACTAAAAATAGACAGAGATAAAAACGCTTCAATTAATCTTGGTAACTATAAATTAGCATAATATCACCTAAAAGATAATGCTAATGTATACCCTGCGTTGTGGGGAAATTCAAGTCCTTGGAGAGTTACACAAACTAGAGTAGAATAATTAATTATTCAAAATAGAACTCTATGAGCAGGAAATGTTATTTGGTAACGAATAACGCAAGTAAAATTTATATATTTATAACTTTTTATAAGTTTTATGCAACGGTCAATTGATTATAGAAGGTGATGTTAAAGCCGCAGCAGATAAATTAGAAGCTATAGTTCTTGATAGAAGAAGCAAATTGGGACTTAAATAAATTACTGTATTTATATAGGTCGGGGGGAGCGTTTATGAGAAGGATAATGATAAATAAGGATCTATGTGAAGGATGTCTAAACTGTGTTCTTGCCTGTATGGCAGAGCATGGTTTGGAGAATAAATCCATAGAAGAACTAGATCTTGAAAATACAGAAAGTGAAAGCAGAAATCATATAGAAATAGATATGCATGAAAAGAAGACTCCAATATTCTGCAGACATTGTGATAACCCAGAGTGTGTAAATACATGTACTACAGGAGCTATGACAAAGGATCCTGAAACAGGGATAGTTTCTTACAATAGGGATAAATGTGCATCCTGCTTTATGTGTGTTATGAGCTGCCCTTATGGAGTTTTGAAGCCAGGTGGTAAAGATAAAAAATCCATAATAAAATGTGATTTATGTGGTGGCAGAGAAACACCAAGATGCATTGAAAACTGTCCTACGGGAGCTATTTATATAGAGGAGGTGTAGGTGCGTGAAGTACGTAATAATAGGAGCTAGTGCAGCTGCACTTTCAGCGGCTAAAACCTTGAGAGAACTGGATAAATATAGTCAAATAGTCATGCTATCTAAAGATCAAAATATTTATTCAAGATGCTTACTTCATCATTATATAGGTGGAGAACGAAGCTTAGAAGAATTATCCTTTGTGGAAGAAGATTTTATGGAAAGATACAACATAAGGTGGATAAAGGGAATTAATGTTAGGAATATAGATATAAAGAACAAGTGCGTAGAATTACAAGGATGGTATAAAGAATTTTATGATAAACTTTTGATAGCTTCAGGTTCCTATGCAGCTATTCCGCCTATTAAAAACTTAAAGGAAGGAAATGAGGTTTACACCTTAAGAGATATAGAAGATGCAAAAGTTATAAAGGAACAGTCAAAAGATGTAAAAAAAGCTTTGGTAATAGGAGCAGGTCTTGTGGGCATAGATGCCACCATGGGATTAATAGAAAATGGTGTAAAGGTAGAACTAGTGGAAATGGGTGAGAGGATTCTTCCTTTGCAGCTAGATAAAAGGGCAGCTAAAACTTATGAAGATTTATTAAGGAGCCATAATGTTAGAATTTCAACAGGTATAGGGGTTGCAGAAGCAATATTAAATAGAGCGGGCAACGTAAAGGGTGCTAAACTTACTAATGGAGAGGAAATAGAATGTGACATAATAGTGGTAGCAGCAGGGGTAAGACCTAATGTAAGTTTTATAAATGATGAGGAAATAAAGATAGACAGGGGTATAGTTGTAAATAATAGATGTGAAACTACAGTAAAAGATATATATGCAGCAGGAGATGTTACTTTTACAGCGCCTATTTGGCCAATAGCCGTTAAACAGGGAAAGGTTGCAGCGTGCAATATGGCAGGTAGGGAAGAAAATTTAGAGGATAAATTTGGACTAAAGAATTCTATGAACTTTTTCAATGTTCCTACGGTATCTTTAGGAATGGTAGAACCAGAAGATAGTAGCTATACAGTAGAAATAGTTGATAAAAATAATTTATACAAAAAAATCATACATAAAGATGGAATAATTTATGGAGCAATATTTCAAGGGGATATTTCATATTGTGGGGTATTTACAGAACTAATAAAAAACAAGATAAATATTAGCAGCTTAAAGAAGGATTTATTTGAAATAAGCTTTTCAGATTTCTTTCATATAAAGGAAAATGGTGAATTTAGTTATAATTAATTCAGATTTATTTGTTATAAGATAGCAAC
>NZ_CABDWS010000151.1 GCF_901447495.1 Haloimpatiens lingqiaonensis | reverse complement strand
TAAATGTGGACTGAAAATAGACAGAGATAAAAACGCTTCAATTAATCTTGGTAACTATAAATTAGCATAATATCACCTAAAAGATAATGCTAATATGTACCCTGCGTTGTGGGGGAATTCAAGTCCTAGGAGAGTTACACAAACTAGAGTAGAATAATTAATTATTCAAAATAGAACTCTATGAACAGGAAATGTTATTTGGTAACGAATAACGCAAGTAAAATTTATATATTTATAACTTTTTATAAGTTTTATGCAACGGCTTTTGCAGAATCTCTTAAACTCAAAAATGCAAAAAATAATGTTAGTAATAAAGTACACTATGATTTAAATATTAATAATAAGCTACATGATACCACAAAGGTATCAATGGATAAAAAATCTATAATAACCCTTAAAGAAAATATGGCACATACTAAAGAAAATACGTTAAATACTAAGGAACTCATAGCTAGTACTCAAGATTCTAGTGCATTTTTTGCTGGCATAGATAGTGGTTCCACCTCAACCAATGCAGTAATTTTAGATTTCCAAGGAAATATAATGTCATATTCTGTGGTTAAAACCGGACCTAAAAGTATTGAAGGAGCAGAAAAAGCTTTAAAGAAAGCTTTATATAAATGTAACCTAAATAGGGAAGATTTAAAATACATTGTTTCCACAGGGTATGGCAGAGAAAACATCCCTTTTTCCAGTGAAGCTGTAACTGAAATCACTTGTCACGCCAAAGGGGTTCATTATTTAAAAAAAGATGTTAGAACAGTTATCGATATAGGCGGACAAGATAGCAAAGTAATAAAACTAGATGAAAATGGAAACGTAAAGGATTTTGCCATGAATGATAAGTGCGCTGCAGGCACTGGTAGATTTTTAGAAAATATGTGTAAAGTGCTAGACATACCTATAGAAGATATAGGACATCACTATGTAAAATGGAATAAAGATTTGACTATAACCAGTATGTGTACTGTATTTGCGGAATCTGAAGTAGTCTCTTTAATAGCAGAAAATCAAGAAACTGCAAACATAGTTCACGGTCTATGTAAATCTGTATCCACCAGAGTTCTTGCTCTAGTAAACAGAGTTCAAAAATCTGGCGAAATAATGATGACTGGCGGTGTTGCTAAAAATATAGGGGTAGTAAAATCTCTTGAGGAGCTAACTAACCAAAGCATATTTGTTCCAGAAGAACCTCAAATAATAGGCGCTCTTGGGGCTGCACTTTTTGCAAAAGAAAAATTTTCATAATTCCCTAACCCCAAGTTCACTATGTCAAAATGTCTTAGTCACAAGATTCTAGATAATAAACTATTACAAATTAGTATAAAAAGTGGCAAGATGCATGGTGCAAACATGATTTTCTTGCCACTAGTAATTTCTTTAATTTATATTTTACCCAACTTCAACAAGTGAACTTATCACAGCCACAAGTACATAGGGCTTTCTGTATTATTTTAATTTTCCTACTCTGCTGAAAGGGAATATGACGAAATGTGCCTTCCCTTTAATATCATCTTTATCTATATACTTATTATTCCAATAACGTGCATCTAGTGAATTAGCTCTATTGTCTCCCATGAATAAAAACTTATCCTTAGGCACTTGGAATGACATATTTGCCTTTCCTCCTGGATTTTTCACATATGTTTCTGATTTTTTTTCACCATTCACATATACTGCACCATCTTCTGCCACATCTATTTTATCTCCCGGCACTCCTATAAGTCTTTTAATAAGCATAACCTTAAGTTCCTTAGAGTAAAAAACTACTATATCTCCTCTTTTTAGTTTATCCTTTTTATAAACTTTAGTAACACCTATCTTATCCCCTGGTTTTATTGTAGGATACATAGATTCAGTAGGCACGGATATAAAGAAAAATACAAATTTATTTATTAAAAAAGCTAGTATTAATGCCGCTAATACTGGCACAACCCACTCTTTAAAAAAATTTTTCACAAAATACACCCCCTGTAAGTCAATAAGTTTTATGCTCTATAATGATATTTATACTGGACTAAAAGTAAACTCCATCAGTCTAATTATAACATCATACAAAATATTATACACTATAATTTGTAATATATCAGAGATTTAGCACCTAAATTCCAGTAAAAATTTTATTTTTACTGGAATTGTATCTTTTTACATTTACTTAAAGGGCTGGTAAGCCCGCAGACCGATAGGTCGCAAAAATAGATACACTTACCCCTACCCCA
>NZ_CABDWS010000150.1 GCF_901447495.1 Haloimpatiens lingqiaonensis | reverse complement strand
AATTATTATTTTTAAACCTAATTCTACGAAAGGAGACTTATAAATTGTATAAAAAAACTTTGGTAGTAAATATAAATGAAGGAATTCACACTAGAATAGCTGCCTCTATTGTATTAAAAACCTCAGAATTAAAATCTAAATACAATATAAATCTTTTTATAAAAAAAAGTAATTCTTCATCAGAACCCTTTGCTATAAGTATGTTAGCCCTCCTTTCCTTAAAAATACAAAAGGGTGAAACTATCGAAATATCTTGTAATGAGGATTCTGAAACTGCCTACCAGGCCGTAAATGAAATGTTTAACTTTATAAATTTTGAATTGAATTCAAATAATACTATGTCTAAACTAGATGCTATTATAGAAGAAAACACCATAGCAAATGAACAAATCATAGATAATATACCTGTAGGAATAATAGTTATAGATTCAAACTGTCACATAGTTAAGATAAATGAATATGCATTAAATTTAATAGATAGTTCTGAAAAAAAGGTGTATGGTAAGTACATAAAAGACATAATTCCTACATCAGAACTTCCATCAGTACTTAAAGATAGAATTCATCAAATAGGTCAAATTCAGCATATAAATAATAATATTACTATAAGCAATAGAGCTCCAATTTTAGGTAAGAATAATGAAATATTAGGTGCCATTAGTGTATTTCAAGATATATCAGAAGTCATAGGTATACAAGAGTTAAATGAGAAATTCATAAAAATATTAGAAGCATCTCACGATTTAATTTGTTTCGTAGATGAACATAGAAAGATTAGTTATTTAAATCCTGCTTATGAAAAACATTTTAACATAAATAAGAATTTCATTCTAGGCATGGACTTAATGGATATATCTCCTAATGGATTACGAATAAAAGTTTTTAATACAAAAGAAAAATTAGAAAAGTTTTTTCATAGAAAAGATAATCAAGAGATAGTTTCAACTATAGAACCTATATTTATTGATGATAAGTTTAAAGGTATAATCTCCATATCAAAGCCTATTAATGAAATGAAGGAATTAGTTAGTAAGCTAGAGCGTTCTCAGGAAGAACTTAATTATTATAGAGATGAAATAAGAAGACACTCCCTACTAAATTTCTCCTTTAAAGAAATAATCGGTAACAGTGGTTCTTTACGTGAAGTGTTATATATTGCTCAAAAGGCCTCTGATTCTACTTCTACAGTTTTAATAAGGGGAGAAAGCGGAACTGGAAAAGAACTTATAGCCAAAGCTATTCATTATAACAGTCCAAGAAAAAACAATACTTTAGTAAGAGTAAATTGTGCCGCTATTCCTGAAAATCTTTTAGAAAGTGAGCTTTTTGGATATGAAAAAGGTGCTTTTACTGGAGCAACTAATAGTAAACCTGGCAAATTTAATTTAGCAGATAAGGGTACAATCTTTTTAGATGAAATAGGAGATATGCCCATAAGTATGCAGGCAAAACTCCTTAGAGTACTTCAAGACATGGAATTTGAAAGTGTTGGAGGATTAAAAACTCAAAAGGTAGATGTAAGGATTATAGCTGCCACCAATAGGGATTTAGAAACCATGATAAAAAACGGTCAATTCAGAGAAGATCTATATTACAGACTAAATGTTATTAACATAACCCTGCCCCCTCTTAGGGAACGAAAAGAAGATATAAGTCTTTTGGTGGAACATTTTATACAAAAATTAAATACTAAGCTTAATAAAAATATAAAAGGCATAACCAACGACTGTATTATATACCTAGAAAAATATCATTGGCCTGGCAATATAAGAGAACTGGAAAACATAATTGAAAGAGCGATGAACATGTGTGACGGAAATTTAATAACTTTAAAGGACCTACCCTTCCATATTAGAAGTATGGATAATAAAGATGAAAATCTTATCAATCTAGTAGATGGTGAACTACTACCTTTAGAGGAATATGAAAAAGAAATTATTAAAATAGCTATGCAAAAATATAAAAGCTTTAATAAGGCTGGAAAAGCCTTAGGCATCACTCACAGAACTGTATCACTAAAATGCAAAAAATACGGCATTACATAAGAAAATTGTGACGTTGTCACAATTTTCAGTGGACTAGGGGGCTAGGGGGCTAGGGGGCTAGTAAAAGATAGCTAACATAATTTCACAACGTGAAATTATGTTAGCTATCTTTTTGGACTTAACTAAAATCTTTTATTGGCGGTAGCCAGACTAAATATATAAAATGTCTCTTATATACATCTGACGCTGCCGACGATCTAATCTGTGTAGATCTCGGTGGGGGCCCTGTCATTTAAAAAAAAA
>NZ_CABDWS010000149.1 GCF_901447495.1 Haloimpatiens lingqiaonensis | reverse complement strand
TAATCGTATAATCCTATATATTATTAACTTAACTTTCGCATATAAATTTTAGGTTCTACACTATACAAGGTAAGAGTAAGAAGTAAAAAGTAAGAGGTAAAAAGCAATGAGTATTACTTACCTGTAAATTTTATATTTTTATTTTATAACTACCAAAGTTCAATTACTAACTTAACTTTCGCTCATAAATTTCAATCTCTATATTAGATGAATAAACGTTCTTAATTTAAAATTTAGAATGTAAAATAGAAACTTGTGGAGAAGTTTATTTAGGTACTAGATGCTAGGTGAGGAGGATCGCCAATAAAAAAATTTTTAAGCCCTTAAAAAAAGGTATAACTACTCTATTTAATGAATCAGTTATACCTTTTCTCACTATCCTATTTATTTAATTAAAGAACTTCTGTTTCCATTATTATTTGCTTAGCTTTCAATATTGAAGTAGCACTCATGGAGAACTCATCTAAGTCATATTCTACTAATAGAGGTATAACTCTTTCATCTCCTGCCACTTCTCCACACATTCCGCACCATTTACCTGCTCTGTGTGCAGCATCTATTGTATTTTTTATTAAAGCTAATACTGCTGGATGCATTGGATCATATAAATATGATATCTTCTCATTCATTCTATCTGCAGCTAATGTATATTGAATCAAATCATTTGTTCCTATACTGAAGAAATCTGCATGTTTAGCAAATTCGTCTGCTGCTACTGCAGCAGCTGGTATTTCTACCATCATACCCACTTCTAAGTTTGCATTAAATTCTTTTCCTTCAGCTTTTAACTCTTCCATACACTCATTAAGAACTTTCTTTGCCTCTAAAAATTCTGATACTGAAGATATCATAGGGAACATTATCTTAATATTTCCATAAGCTGATGCTCTTAATAAAGCTCTTAATTGAACCTTAAATATATCTTTTCTATCTAAACATAATCTTATTGCTCTGTATCCTAAAAAAGGATTCATCTCTTCTGGTAATGGCAAATATGGAAGCTTTTTATCTCCACCTATGTCAAGGGTTCTTATTACCACAGGTTTTCCTTCTAATTTTTCTGCTACATACTTATAAGATTCAAATTGTTCTTCCTCTGTTGGCATATCATTTCTATCCATATATAAGAATTCTGTTCTAAATAATCCTACTCCATCTCCGCCATTTTCTATAACTTGGTGTACATCCTCTGGTTTTCCTATGTTTCCAACTACCTCAACACGTTTTCCTGCCTTTGTCACTGTTTCAACACTTATTAATTTTCTAAGTTCTTCTTGCTCTCCTTGGAATTTAGCCTTCTTATCCTCATAAGCTTTTATTATTTCTTCACTTGGGTTGATTTCCACTATTCCTTCTATTCCATCAACTATAACTAAATCACCATCTTTAACTTCTTCAGTTATATTTTGAAGTCCTACTACTGCTGGTATTTCAAGAGTCCTTGCCATTATAGCACTGTGAGAAGTTCTTCCACCTATATTTGTTAAGAAAGCGATTACCTTGCTCTTATCCAATTGCGCTGTATCTGATGGTGTTAAGTCATGAGCTACTACTACAGTATTTTCTTCTATATCACTTAAATCCCCAGAAGTTACTCCTAATAAATTTTTTAATATTCTATCTCCTACATCCTTAACATCTGCTGCTCTCTCTCTCATATACTCATCTTCCATAGCTGCAAATATACCCATATACATATCAACTACATCTTTAAGAGCTTTTTCAGCATTTACACTTGATGATTCTATATTCATCTCTATGGCGCCAGTGAATTCAGGGTCATCTAAAAGCATCATATGACTTTCAAAAACTGCTGCCTTATCCTTTCCTACTTCTCTTTCTGCTTTTTCCTTTATTTTAGTTAACTGTTCTCTTGATGCTTCTGCTGCATCCTTTAACCTTTGCTTTTCTGCTACTATATCTTCAACTTTTTTCTCTACCACATTTAGTTCTTGCTCTTTTTTTATAACAACTCTTCCTATAGCATATCCTTTTGATGCTGAAATACCTTTTTTCAACATTAAAAAACTCCTCCTAAACATTTAATATTATATAAATTCGTGAAATTTTACGTCAATTTAAACTTTTATATAAATTAAAGCAATATACATGCCAAAGCTATTTTTTTATAAAATGAACTGCACCTATATTTTTTATATACACTTATATTCTACATATTTCTTCAATTTATTTATATTTTCAAATAATTCTTTATTCCATCTCTCCATTTATGATACAATTTAAATATTGATAAAATTTATCAACTCACTTTATAAATATACTAATTTACTATTACAAATTTTAGTTTCATTTAAAATCAAATTATAGCTAAGCCATATTTAACTAAGTTTTTATCATAATAACAACATTAAATTTAATATTTATGAGATAATATTTATGGCTGATAAAATTTATCATACATATTTATAGTATTGATAAAATTTATCAATGCATTAT
>NZ_CABDWS010000148.1 GCF_901447495.1 Haloimpatiens lingqiaonensis | reverse complement strand
ATTATACGGTAATTATAACCTTATTACAAGTTATTCATTTTATTTTTATATTAAAAATTTATAATAATTCTTAAGTTTCTATATAAATTTATAATATAAATGTGCATAACTCACACTTATCCACATTTATCAACATTTAATCCACAACTTTTGTGGACAACTTGTTTAAAATTCAAATTGCATGTTTAAATAATTCTAATGGTTTTCTCTGACTATTTGCACAAAACTTATTCACATTATCCACATTTACCATGTTAATAACCTGTTAAGTTTATGTGGATTGCATAACTTTTATGTTAATTCTTTTCTTAATTCTATCCTTTTTTACTAATATATATTCTCAATTTTATCCTTTTTCCTAATATATATTCAAAAGTTACAAATTCAACTTTCACAGTTATAAAATAATAATTTTTATCCGATGACTACCTGCCGTAACACTCCCACTTCTAACAAAATCCACAGGACCAGATACCTGTGGATTTACTTATAATACACCTTTTATAAGGTTAATATTAGAACTTATTTTTGTGACTTTTCATAGTCCTCAATAAATTTCTTTATCCCTGCATCGGTTAATGGATGTTTAACCATTTGCATTATAACTTTATAAGGTATTGTAGCTATATCGCAGCCTGCTTTTGCACATTCTAAAACATGCATTGGAGTTCTTACACTGGCAGCTATTATTTCTGTTTCTATACCGTATATAGCAAATATTTCAGCTATATCTTCTATTATAGCCATTCCACCATTTCCTATGTCATCAAGTCTTCCTATAAATGGACTTACAAAGCTTGCTCCTGCTTTAGCTGCAAGTAATGCTTGTTGAGCTGAGAAAATTAAAGTTACATTTGTTCTTATTCCTTCTTTAGAAAGTCTGCTTACTGCCTTTAATCCTTCTTCACACATTGGTATTTTAATTACTACATTTTCATGAAGTTTAGAAAGTACTTTTGCTTCCTTAACCATGTTATCTGCATCAAGGCTCATAACTTCAGCACTTATAGGTCCATCTACTATTGAACAAATCTCTGCAATAACCTCTTGTAAATCTCTTCCTTCTTTTGCTATAAGAGATGGATTAGTTGTTGCTCCATCTATTATTCCAAGTTCGCTAGCTTTTCTTATTTCTTCCACATTAGCTGTATCAATAAAAAATTTCACGCTGTATTCCTCCTTGTATCGTTTTCAAATATTCTTTCTTATTATACACCTTTTTTCTAAAAAATTCACTGCTTGTTCTTTACTTTCTATCAATCCCCTATATTTCATTTCCTCTAACACTAGTAAGGCTTCTCCTATTTGTTCATTCTCTAAATTAAATATCTTCACCAATTCGTTCCCATGGAGTATAGGATTAGCTTTAACTTCCATGTAAATGCTATATTCTCTTAAAAAATTCTCTATAAATTCCTTATATTTACAACCCTCATCATATTTATTAGCAAAAATATTAGTTGCATATATATCACAAAAGGATGCCATCAATATATATGGAGTAAATTCTTTATATTTATTAAAAAACTTGTAGAAACTCTTTTTATGATCTTTTGATTGGCTCTTGAACAATCCTAAAGGGTACATATGCCCTTCCACAACCTTAGTAATTATCCTGTTGGCTTCCTTAGGAAATCTCCAAAAATTGCAAAATTCATTTATTATTTTAGCTCCAACCTTCTCATGATTTAAAAAACTCACTTTCCCCTGTTCTTCTTTATAGCAAGGATATTTTCCTATATCATGACTGAATATAGCAAACGCCATATAATGTTCTAAATTAAATTCTCCTATTTTTTTAGCTAAGGAATTTAAATTTAACCCCTCTACCTTTATTTCACCTTTTATTAATTGCTTAAAAGCCTTATATGAGGTGTTCATGTGAGTAAAAGCATCCGTTGCATGGTATTTACATTTTCCTATGGTCTTATGCTCTTCCACATAGGGAATAAGATGTTTTAAAACACCATAAGTATCTAATATGCTAAATGCATCCCCAAACTCATCACAACTTATTATTTTCATGAATTCACTAAACACTCTTTCCTTAGTACATTCCTTTAAATATTTACTTTGGGCTATTACGGTATTTTCCGTTTCTTTAGAAAAATGCATTCCGTTTTTTATTGTCATCCTAATTCCCCTAAGTATCCTAACCCTATCATTTTTAATACTTTCGCTGCTTGTTTCTTTCAACAATCTATTTCTTAGATGCTTTCTTCCTTGAAAAGGATCTATTATAGAATTATCTCTCAAATTAAGTGCTATAGAATTTACCGTAAAATCTCTCTTTACTAAATCCTCCTCTATACTTTTTCCCTTTAAATTACTCATGTCAATGATTTTTCCTTTTACTATAGCCCTATACACACCCATTTCTGCCTTTAATGGATATATATCTTGTTCATTTAAGCCCAAATAATCCCTCAGCTCTTTTATGTCTCCTTCATAAATTATATCTATATCTTCCGATGGACTTTTTGAATTCATCAACTTATCTCTTATGTATCCACCTACTATATACAAATTTTTATTTTCTTTTATTGAAAATTCTTTTAAAATCTTTATTATATCATTCATAAAATCAACCTAGACCCTTCTAATTTTTTA
>NZ_CABDWS010000147.1 GCF_901447495.1 Haloimpatiens lingqiaonensis | reverse complement strand
CTTTTTAGGAGGCGACCGCCCCAGTCAAACTGCCCACCTAACAATGTCCCGTGACCAGATTCATGGCCTCCGGTTAGAATTTCAATACTGTCAGGGTGGTATCCCAAGGATGACTCCACATAAGCTGACGCCCATGCTTCTAAGTCTCCCACCTATCCTGTACAGACAATACCGAAACTCAATGCTAAATTGCAGTAAAGCTCTACGGGGTCTTTCCGTCCAATCGCGGGTAGAAGGCATCTTCACCTCCATTACAATTTCACCGGATTTGTTGTCGAGACAGTGCCCAAATCATTACGCCATTCGTGCGGGTCGGAACTTACCCGACAAGGAATTTCGCTACCTTAGGACCGTTATAGTTACGGCCGCCGTTTACTGGGGCTTAAGTTCAAGGCTTCGCTTGCGCTAACCAATCCCCTTAACCTTCCAGCACCGGGCAGGCGTCAGCCCCTATACATCAGCTTTCGCTTTAGCAGAGACCTGTGTTTTTGCTAAACAGTTGCTTGGGCCTATTCACTGCGGCCTACTCTCGTAGGCACCCCTTCTCCCGAAGTTACGGGGTTAATTTGCCGAGTTCCTTGACAACAATTCTTCCGCTGGCCTTAGGATTCTCTCCTCATCTACCTGTGTCGGTTTGCGGTACGGGCACCATTTTCCTCGATAGAGGCTTTTCTTGGCAGTGTGGAATCAGATACTTCGCTACTTAAATTTCGCTCCCCATCACACCTCAGACTTAAGATTGAACGGATTTGCCTTTTCAATCATCCTAAGTGCTTAGACGCACATCCATCAGTGCGCACATCTTATCCTACTGCGTCACCCCATTTCTCAAACGGATCATGGTGGTATCGGAATATCAACCGATTGTCCATCACCTACGCCTTTCGGCCTCGGCTTAGGTCCCGACTAACCCTGAGCGGACGAGCCTTCCTCAGGAAACCTTAGATTTTCGGCCAATGAGATTCTCACTCATTTCTCGCTACTTATGCCAGCATTCTCACTTCTGTACAGTCCACCGCTCCTTACGGTACGACTTCAACCCATACAGAAAGCTCCCCTACCATATACATAGTATATCCATAGCTTCGGTGGTAAGTTTGAGCCCCGGACATCTTCGGCGCAGGATCTCTTGACTAGTGAGCTATTACGCACTCTTTAAATGAGTGGCTGCTTCTAAGCCAACATCCTAGTTGTCTTAGAAATCCCACATCCTTTTCCACTTAACTTACACTTTGGGACCTTAGCTGATGGTCTGGGCTGTTTCCCTTTTGACCACGGATCTTATCATTCGTAGTCTGACTGCTAGGATAAAAGTACATGGCATTCGGAGTTTGATAAGGTTCGGTAAGCGATATGCCCCCTAGCCTATTCAGTGCTCTACCTCCATAACTCATTTACCTAACGCTAGCCCTAAAGCTATTTCGGGGAGAACCAGCTATCTCCGAGTTCGATTGGAATTTCTCCGCTATCCACAGCTCATCCCATGGTTTTTCAACACCAACGTGGTTCGGTCCTCCACGGAATTTTACTTCCGCTTCAACCTGGCCATGGATAGGTCACCCGGTTTCGGGTCTACAGCATGCAACTCTTCGCCCTATTCAGACTCGGTTTCCCTGCGGCTCCACACCTTAGGTGCTTAACCTTGCTACATACCATAACTCGCTGGCTCGTTCTACAAAAAGCACGCCGTCACACATATAAAGTGCTTCGACAGTTTGTAGGCACACGGTTTCAGGTTCTATTTCACTCCCCTCCCGGGGTTCTTTTCACCTTTCCCTCACGGTACTTCTTCACTATCGGTCACTAGGTAGTATTTAGCCTTGGGAGGTGGTCCTCCCAGCTTCCCACAAGGTTTCACGTGTCTCGTGGTACTCTGGAGTAGATCTTACTTATATTTCTTTTACCTACAGGACTATTACCTTCTATGGTGGAGCGTTCCAGCTCTCTTCGATTAGAAAATCTAAGCTTTTGTGATCTATCCGCAACCCCTAAATCCGAAGACTTAGGTTTGGGCTCTTTCCCTTTCGCTCGCCGCTACTTAGGAAATCGATTTTTCTTTCTCTTCCTCCGGGTACTTAGATGTTTCAGTTCCCCGGGTTTGCCTCTGCATACCTATGAATTCAGTATACAGTACTCAGCGTAGCTGAGCAGGTTGCCCCATTCGGAAATCTGTGGCTCACAGGCTATTTGCGCCTACCCACAGCTTATCGCAGCTTATCACGTCCTTCGTCGGCTCCTAGTGCCAAGGCATCCGCCATGCGCCCTTTGTAGCTTGACCTGTTATTAGTTTGCTAGTTGGCTAGTGTGCTAGCGTGCTAGTATTTAGCTTGCTAGTTGTCTAACGACTAGTTACTAATTAATTTATTTTAATTGATTCTCCAGTGAAATCATCACAATTGTAATAATTTCTACTTTTTCTTCACTGTGCAATTTTCAAAGAACATTTTTTTCAGTTGGCTAGTGTGCTAGTTTGCTAGCGTCTAGCTACTGATGAGAGATCTGGTCTCTCAAAATTAAACAGAGATTTCAGTGAACTTGTCATAATTTACGAAAAGGTGACTTCCTTTTCATGTTCTCCTTAGAAAGGAGGTGATCCAGCCGCAGGTTCTCCTACGGCTACCTTGTTA
>NZ_CABDWS010000146.1 GCF_901447495.1 Haloimpatiens lingqiaonensis | reverse complement strand
GCCCTAAAGTATGTATAGACGCTGCTTTAGGTGGAGCAAAATTATTTTTTAATTCTGTATTTTCTTCATTATTTCCATTTTTAATTATTATTAACGTTATGATGGAGTTTGGAGGCATAGAAATTTATTCTAAAATATTTGGCAAATTTCTATGTAGACCTTTAAAATTACCTGATAATTGCAGCTTTCCTCTATTAGTTAGCTTCGTCTGTGGTTATCCTTTAGGTGCAAAATATTCCTGTGAGCTTTACCAAAACAAACGTATAAACTTAAATACTTTAGAAAGACTATTAAATATAGCTTCTAATGCAGGACCACTATTTATAATTGGTGGCGTAGGTGTTTCTATGCTTAATAATCACTATTTAGGTTATTTACTTATCATATCAAACTATATTTCCTGTTTAGTTATGGCTCTACTATTGAAAAGAAAGGATTACTCTACAACAATTAATAAGAATAATTTTAATGTAAAAGTATCAAAGGTAGATAATATAGGCTTGGTTTTAAAAAGAAGTGTTGAAAATTCAATATTTACCACCTTATCCATTGGTGGTTTCATAACACTTTTTTCCGTGTTAATATCTCTATTAAAAAGTGGCAGATTTTTCAGCAAGGCTATAGAATGTATATCAAGCATACTACATATTCCTATTAATTTAACTAATGGATTAATAGTAGGAATTATAGAAATGACTAATGGGTGTGCAACCTTAGCTTCATTAAGAATAGATAACATTTATAAATTAGCATTTTTAAGCTTTATTATATCCTTTGGTGGTATCTCAATTACATCTCAAGTATATACTTTTACGTATAAATACAATATTTCTATGAAAAGATACATGAAGAGAAAATTAATACAGGGCTTTATAAGCATTATAATAACAATTATTATATATAAGCTTTTCTATAACCCTGTAATTTTCACTAGTACATTTTCATACACTGCTGCCTTTAATAGTATATGTATATTTAGAACAATTACTGTTTTAATTATTTTGACTATATTTTCCTATATACTAAAAAAATTATTTAGTATCTCTTAATTCTTTTATATTTTCTCTTATGGTTTTATTTTTTCCATCAATCTCATTTGATAATTTTACTAAAAACTCTTCCATTTCCTTTTGAAGGTTTTCAAGCATTTGTTTGCTTTCATTGTCTATTTGATTTTGTAGGTCACTTAAAAGAAAATCCGCATAATCAATAGCACCTAATCTTAATTCTTTTGCCTGTTTTTGAGCTGAAACAACTATGTTTTCAGCTTGTTTCTCTGCTTGTTTAGTAATGCTGTGGTTTTCTATCTCACGCTTTAATAAACTCATCTTTTCTCTCTTTAATATTTCAGCTTCTTGCAGAGCCTCCCCTAATATTCTATCTTTTTCTTCACAAAGCCACTTTGCCTTTTTAAATTCATCTGGAAGAAAATTAACAATTCTATCAATCAACTCCATAATCTCATTTTTATTTATTACTACTTTACTAGGTACTATGAATTTTGGAGAGTTTTCAATTACATCTTGAAGATATTCTAATAATTCGATAACTTCCATACCAAACATCCCCTATTTATTAATATTAAAATCCCTATTACACTTTTTAATTTTTTTCATTATATCTGGAATAATTATATCTGGAACTAGTCCCTTTATGCATCCCCCAAACATAGCTACTTGTTTAACTGAAGATGAACTTAAATAAGAAAACTCTGAATTAGTCATCATAAATACTGTTTCAATCTCAGGATTTAATTTATTATTCATAAGTGCCATTTGAAATTCATATTCAAAGTCTGATACTGCCCTTAACCCTTTAATTATAACCTTTGAACCATTTTGTTCCATAAAATCTATTAATAGCCCACTGAAGCTTTTTACTTTTACATTGGGCAAATCCTTAGTACATCTTTCTATAAATTCAACCCTTTCTTGTACAGAAAAAAGTCCTTTTTTATTAGGGTTCAATAAAACAGCTACTATTACTTCATCAAAGACCCTTGCAGATCTTTTAATAATATCTAAATGACCATTAGTTATAGGATCAAAGCTTCCAGGATAAACTCCCCTATTCATTTTCTTCCTCCTTGTAAGCATAAAAACAAACTGTTGTATTTCCATACCTTCTTTGGTCTTTTAGTACTATAACATCGTCTCCAGCATAAATTGTCTCCACTGTATCTATTTTGCATACTATAAGTCCACCTTTAACTAACATATCATATTGATTTATTATATCTATAGCAGGTGGAATCATTTCTTTTCTATAAGGTGGATCTATAAATACTAAATCAAATTTCTTGCCTTTTTTCCCTAACATTTTTAGAGCTTCATAAGAATCCATATTCAAACAGTTGCATCTATCTTCAAATTTAAGATTTTGTACATTTTGTTTTAATAGAGAAAAGGATACTGGATGTTTATCTACTAAATAACATTCCTTTGCTCCTCTGCTTACAGCTTCTAATCCTAAACTTCCTGTTCCTGAAAAAACATCTATAGCAACAGAGCCATAAACCCTTGTTTGTATTATATTAAATATAGATTCTTTAATTCTATCTAATGTAGGTCTTGTATTCATACCTTCTGGGGATAAAATTTTTCTACCTTTTGCCTCTCCCGCTATTATTCTCATAAGGTACCTCCTGTTTACGTCAAATATTATAATTGTTCTCTAATATTTTAGCATACATATCTATTATATACAAAGATTTTTTCATTAATCCAGAGATTTAGCACCTAAATTCCAGTAAAAATTTTATTTTTACTGGAATTGTATCTTTTTACATTTACTTAAAGGGCTGGTAAGCCCGCAGACCGATAGGTCGCAAAAATAGATACACTTACCCCTACCCCA
>NZ_CABDWS010000145.1 GCF_901447495.1 Haloimpatiens lingqiaonensis | reverse complement strand
TTGATAACAAGATAGGATTAAAGCCATATCAGCTAAGGGAAGAAATAAAAATGCCGAAGGCTCCAGAAGGATTAGAATACAGAAATTTAGGTACAATGGAGCACAATATATGTGATGTATTAGCTCAAAGAATGAAGGGAAGAAAAATGAGTTGGTCTATTAAAGGTGCCAATAATTTAGCTAAAATACTAGCTGAAAAAGCAAGTAAAAGAATATACAATGTGATAAATGAGGTTTGTTCAGGAGTTGTTTCAGATGATAAATTAGAAACAATAACAGAGATGATTACATTAACAGCAGCTGATGTAAATAAGAAGGTAAAGAAAAGTAAGTATTATCCTATACAACAAGCAAGAATACCATTTACAGGCTGCGCCATGACTAATGGAAGAAAAGCTATACAAAGCTTTTTCAAAGAAAAAAAATTTAGTGAACTTATTTATAGATAGTTTTAAAATTTTAAATAAAAAGTTAACGGGATAAGTGCGCCCTTTCGGGCTGCGGGCGAAGCCCTTTTGGAATAAAATTTTCAACTGAATTTATAATGGAAAAATTAAGAAATAAAATTGCCCACTTTAACTTGACACAAACAAGTAAGAAGTGACAATTGACAATTGAGAATTAAGTAAGAAGTAAGAGAGTAGGTACTAGGTGCTTGGTGCTAGGTACTAGGAAAGGAGGATTTTCCTCCACTGCGTTACGGAAAATCTTTAATTAAATAAATATATTAGTAAAACAAGCTATAATTATTTAAATAAATGGAGTAGTTATAGCTTTTCTTTTTAGGGGATTAAAAAATTTTTTATTGGCGGCAGCCAGACTAAATATGTAGGTATGATTAGGACTTATATATAAGAATATATAATTTTAATTGTTAGGTGAATAGAAACTTGTAGATAAATAATGGGGAATAGGTAACAAAGTAATAAGTAAGAGTGAAAAAGTAAGAACCAATAGCGGATTGCTCCCTCAATTATCAACATTTTCTAACCAATACTAACTAATTCATAGTTTTTCTTATAAATTCATTTGGACTCATATAATCTAAGCTACCATGAATTCTTTCATCATTATAAAACTTTATGTAATCATTAATTAGCATATAGCCATGGGTAAAGTCTCTAATTTCATTCCAAGTTATGCATTCCTTTTCAAGTAAGGCGTGAAAGGATTCTATATGAGCATTATAGTTAGGTGAGTTTGTTGGTATAAGCTCATGATATATGTTGTTAGTTTTACAGAAATGTTCAAATTTTACAGAGGTAAATTGTGGACCATTATCACTTCTTAGAACTATATTTCTAGTAACATTATTTTCTTTTAATGCCCTTTGTATAGCTACTAAAGCGTCATTTGTAGTTGCAGTTTTAGTTATTTCCTTACCTACTAGTTTTCTAGTGTAGACATCTATAATGTCTGTTAACATTATAAACTGCCCATTAATTGCTCTTACATATTTTATATCTATTTGCCATAGTTGATTCATTCCCGTTAATTCTCTTGCTATGGCTAAATGGCCTTGCTTTGTATGTTTAACATATGGTAGAAGTAAACCTAGTTTTTTAGACAATCTATACACTTTCTTAGCATTAATTCTTAATCCATGTTTCTTACGAAGAATTTTAGTGATTTTCCTATATCCATAGAAAGGATATTTTTCACATGCTTCATGTAAGAGTGTTTCAATAACTGAATCATCTACTATGCAATTATTTATACCATATGAATACCCAGGTATGGGTCTCCCGACCTTAGCCGTAGGCGTACTTTCATCTCTTTGAGCCTTTTTTCTAGGATAACAAGAAGTTCTTGATATTTGGAGCAATTTACATGCTCTAGCTAACTTAAGCCCTTTTTCACTATATTCTTTTGCTAATGATATTTTATCAGCTATTTCAGGTATTTCTTTTTTTTTAATAAATCCTGTAACATATCAAGTTCTAACTCTTTTTTACCTAAAAGCTCTTTAAGCTTTCTATTTTCATCCGCTAAGGCTTTTTCCTTAGCGGTAGCTTTATAATCTTCTGGTTCAGTAGCATTTATTACAGCAAGCTGTTTTTTAAATGTACTAAGTGTAGATGATGATATTCCATGTTTCTTACAAACTTGAGCATTAGTTAAACCGATATTTAATTCTTCTATCATTCCTATCTTTTCTTCTAAAGTATATTTTCTTCTACTCATATCTTCTAACCTTGTATAATGTAGTCATAACATTCAATAGAAAACTATCTATATTACCTACGAACATTATAACTGATTTTTTTCTATTATTCGTAATTTCTTTACCCGATAGGGTGCATGTTTCTACTCTAACTTAGTTTTCTATTTTCCCTTAACGGGAAACCAAATTAGTTAATATTGATGTATAATATCTCTTGAATAGAAGATAGATGTTTCTTACCAGGGAAGTGACTCTATCGAGTCATTATTACCCGTAGAAGAGAGTATCATTCCATCAGTGAGAATTCTGTGTTTAGCTGGTTAGGTTTCCCTTGGGGAATTACCTGTGTCACAAACAAGGTTACAAAATTACTGATAGAAATGGAATACCTATTCTATCTCATAAGTAAAGGAGATAATATATATGAGTAAATTTTTTTATAGACCAACAGTTGGAATTGATGTATCAGCAGACTTCTCAGTGGTTGCTATACTAGCCCCTGACGGTGAAATTTATAGAAAGCCTTTTAAGATTATGCATAGCAGGAATGGTTTTGATTACATAGTAGATCAAATTAAAAAAGCGGAAGAAGAGTTTAACATGAAAACCGCCATTTTCATGGAATCTACTGGTATATACCATCTTACTCTTTTCCACTTTCTTAAAGATACATTTGAAGTATGTATCCTTAATCCACTCATTACTAATTGTAACAAGAATGGTGACATAAGAAAAGTGAAAAATGATAAAAAAGATGCATT
>NZ_CABDWS010000144.1 GCF_901447495.1 Haloimpatiens lingqiaonensis | reverse complement strand
AAAAATAGAAGGAAATGTAGTAATAACTGTGGTAAAATGAAAAAAGTACAAAATTTCATATGATGATATAAAGTATTAGTATAAATTTTAAATTAATAGGGTTATTTAATAGATGGTGTGTAAATTATAATAAATGCAAACTATAATAAAAAATTTTACTTTGCGAATGTGTTTTAAAGTTTAATTGAATAATTTTAACTAAATAAATTTCATTGAATGATTAGATGTTCATATTAGAATATATTCTAAATACTATATCGGGATGTTTATAATTATTTTAATTAGTTATAAAATTTATATGAAAATACAATAGTTAAGAAAGAGGAAGGGTTAATATGATTGAATTAGGAAAAATACAGAATTTAGAGGTAATTAGACTTACTCCTATAGGAGTATATTTAAATTCTAAAGAAGATAAAAGTGAAATTGATATTTTATTACCACAAAAACAGGTGCCAGAAGAAACTGAGGTTGGAGATGAAATAGAAGTATTTGTTTACAGAGATTCTGAAGATAGATTAATAGCTACAACAAGAAAACCTAAAATAAATTTAGGAGAAGTGGCATTACTTAATGTTGTACAAGAGACAAAAATAGGTGCTTTTTTAGATTGGGGTTTAGAAAAGGATTTGTTTTTACCATTTAATGAGCAAACCACTAGTGTAAAAGTAGGCAGAGAATATTTAGTTTATTTATATATAGATAAAAGTGATAGACTATGTGCCTCTATGAGAATCTACAAAAGACTGCCTAGTGACTCACCTTATAAGGAAGATGATAAGGTTAAGGGTACAATATACAGTATAAAAAGTGATTTAGGAGCATTTGTAGCTGTTGATAATAAGTACCAAGGATTAATATCTAAGGATGAATTTTATGGAGATTATGGCTATGGGGATGAAATTGAAGCTAGAGTTGTTAAAGTTAAAGAGGACGGTAAATTAGACTTAAGTTTAAGGGAAAAAGCTTATAAACAAATGGATAAAGATGCAGAGTTTATTTTGGAGAAATTAAAAATGAGCGATGGCATACTTAATTTAAATGACAATAGCTCTCCAGAAGAAATAAAAGAAAATTTAGATATGAGCAAAAAAGCTTTTAAAAGAGCTATAGGAAGACTGCTAAAAGAAGGATATATTGAATTTGTAGAAGATGGAATTAAACTGATAATGAAATAAGAACATTAATGAAATTAGCAATTAAATTGCCAATGAAATAGGAACATTAATGAAATTATTAATTAAATTGCTAATGAAATAGAATATTAATGAAATTAGTAATTAAGAAGAGGTATAAGAATGAGTGAATTTAAAAATTTTCATTTAAGTAATGACATATTGAAAGCTATAGAAAAATTAGGATATATAAATCCTTCTCCTGTGCAAGAAAAAGTAATACCTTTTGTACTTGAAAATAGGGATATTATAGTGAAATCACAAACAGGAAGTGGGAAAACAGCTGCTTTTTCTATACCTATTTGTAATGAAATAGAGATAGAAGAAACAAATCCACAAGTTTTAGTGCTTACGCCTACAAGGGAATTGGCAGTGCAGATTAAAGAGGAAATATCCAATATAGGAAGATTTAAGAGAATAAGATGTGCTGCTATATACGGAAAACAGCCTATGGAGGTACAAAAAAGGGAGTTAAAACAAAGAGTTCATGTGGTGGTCGGTACTCCGGGAAGAACTATGGATCATATAGAGAGAAAAACTCTAAATTTAGAAAAAGTAAAATATTTAGTCATTGACGAAGCAGATGAAATGCTGAATATGGGATTTATAGATCAAGTGGAGTCTATAATAAAAGTAGTTCCTAAAAAAAGGGTGACTATGTTATTTTCAGCAACTATGTCTGAGAAAATTGAAGATTTATGTGATAGATACATAAGAAATGCCGAAAAAATAGATATTAATCCAGAAGCTATAACTGTGAAAAAAATAAACGAAGAATGTTATGAAATGGCTGAAAATGAAAAGCTTAATATTTTGAATAATATAATATATACCAAAAGACCTGACAAATGTATTTTATTTTGTAATACTCGCGACAAAGTTGATGAACTAGTTAAAAACATGAAAAAACAAGGATTTTGTACAAGAGGATTACATGGAGGCATGGAACAAAAGGACAGATTAGAGGTTATAGAAAGCTATAAAAGAGATGAAATCCAATTTTTAGTAGCTACAGATGTGGCTGCTAGAGGAATTCATATAGAGGATGTAACTCATGTTATAAATTATGATGTTCCAGTAGAAAAAGAAAACTATGTGCACAGAATTGGAAGAACAGGAAGAGCAGGAAATGAAGGTACAGCAATAACCTTTGTAAGCCCATATAATAAGAGACTTTTAGAAGAGATAGAACAATATTTAGGCTATATGATACCTAAAAAAGAAATACCATCTCATGAAGAAGTGAAAAAAGGTGAACAAATTTTTAAGGACTCTCTTAAAAATAAGCCTAAGGCAAAAGCTATTAAAAAAACAAAAATAAATGAAGAAATTACTAAAATATATATAAATGCAGGTAAAAAGAAAAAAATAAGACCTGGTGATATCGTAGGTTCAATGCTTAAGATAGAAGGAATTGATGTAGAAGATATAGGAATTATCGATATACAAGATGGTTTTTCTTATGTAGATATACTGGGGGGAAAAGGTAAAAATGTTCTTAAAGCTGCTGAAAATATGAAAATAAAAGGTAAAAGCGTTAGGATTCAGAAAGCCGTTAAGTAAGAAAATTGTGACGCTGTCACAATTTTCAGTGGGCTAGTGTGCCAGTGGGCTAGAGGGCTAAAATTAGTGTGCTAGAGGACCAGAGGGCTAGAGAAGGATAATTTTTCTTCATTTCATTACGAAAAATTTTAGAATGTAAAAAAGAAAGATAACATAATTTGACAACGCGAAATTATGTTATCTTTCTTTTT
>NZ_CABDWS010000143.1 GCF_901447495.1 Haloimpatiens lingqiaonensis | reverse complement strand
CCCCTTTTTTTGTATTGTTCCATAACCATTATTTGTTAAAATAAAGAGGTGATTTAGTTTGGATATAATAAATTCATACGGAAGTATAATTAAAAAAAATATACCAAATAATCCTAATACAACATTAAATTTAATTAAACTAGGATTAGCTTTGGAAGAAAAAAGAAATCATTTATTTCCTGATAAAAAGTTACCACCTTCACTTCAATATTTAAATACTATCTGCGTTAAATATATATTAGAACCATTAAAAAACCCAAATAATTCAGCCTTTGTAAATCTATTTGCCCCTACAGAACTCCTTCAAGCCATGGAAGTATATCCTCTTTTTGTAGAAGCTTTTTCTTCTTTTCTTTCTGGACTTCAATGCGAAGATGCCTTTATAAATATAGAAGAAAACAGTGGTCTTGGAGAAACCCTCTGCAGTTACCATAAAGCATTTTTGGGTGCCATCGAATCAGGAGTTTTACCTAAACCCCTATTTTCCACTGCTTCATCTATAATATGCGATGCTAATATAAACACCTTTAGGTACGCTGCCTCTAAATATAATATCCCATTTTACAGTGTAGATATTCCTTATGAGTATTCTAAAGATGCAGAAATATATGTAGTGGAACAACTCCAAGAATTAATTGAATTTATGGAGGATATATTAGGAAAACCTTTTAGTTATGAATCACTAAAAAAAGTCATCCATAGAGAAAATAAAAGTAAAAAACTTTTAAAAGAGTATTATAAGGAATTGAAATATAAATACTTTCCAAATACATTAACAATTGAAATGTACAAGCTTTTTGCTTCCCACGTATCCATAGGAAGAGAAGAGACTTTAAAATTTTATGAAATGCTTCTAAAGGATATACAGAAAGCACCTGTTTGCAGTAAAAGCACTAAAAGAATACTATGGGTGCACTTACTTCCTTTTTATCATAAAACTTTAAGGGAATGTTTTAATTTTAGTAATGATTATCAAATATTAACCTGTGACTTAAACTTTGACTATATGGAAGAAATGGATATTTCGAATCCTTTAGCTTCCTTAAGTAAAAAAATGATTTACAATCAATACAACGGAACTTTTCAAAGAAAAATAGATAATATTTTAGAAATGTATGAATCTTTAAATGCAGATGGAGTAATAAACTTTTGTCAATGGGGCTGTAAACAATCCAGTGGCGGAGTGCAGCTTTTAAAAAACTCACTTGTAGAGAAAAATATACCCTTTATATCCTTGGATGGAGATGGTGTAGATAGACGAAATAGCTCCTCTGGACAAATCAAAACTAGATTAGAAGCCTTTTTAGAAATGTGGCAAAACTTTTAGGAGGTAATTTTTATGATAGGATACTTATGTAAATATACACCTATTCACATAATAGAAAGCTTTGGTGAAGACACATACAAAATAAATCCACAAATATACACTTTTGATAAATGCAATTATTTAACTCATAACAATATGTGTTCCTATATAAAAGCAGTAATAGATGAATGTTACAATAAAAAAATAGATAAATTGGTTTTAGTTAACTGCTGCGATAGTATAAGACGTTTATATGATATATTGAAAAAAGATCCTTTATTTAAATTTATATACTTAATTGATATGCCAAGAAAAATTAATAATAATTCCTATAAACTTTTTCATAATGAAATTTTAAAATTCATATCTGCTTTAGAAGATTACTTTCATAAACCTTTTTCTATGGAGTATTTTTTAAATACTATAGGAATTAATAAAAGTGTCAATACTGAATCCTTTAACGAAATTCCTAAAAACACCCTACTTTTAATTGGAGCTAGATTAGAGAATTATCTACTAGAATCAATTAAAAACAATGGATATTCAATTTATGATATAACCTGTACAAATAATCAATGTGCCTTAAATGAAACATTAAAATTGAAAAATGCATTGAACCATTCAAAAGAAGAAGTTATTTTGTGGAAAGAAAAATTATTAATAAATTACTGCAAGGATTTGTTAAATCAATTTCCTTGCATGAGAATGTGTGATATAAGTAAACGATACAATTTTATAGAAAAGAATAAGCAAAATATTAAGGGAATAATTTATCACACCATAAAATTTTGTGATTATTATTCCTTCGATTACACATATTTAAAAAGCAATGTAGATATACCTATTTTAAAAATAGATACGGACTTTTTAATTCAGGGTGAAGGTCAAATTAAAACAAGATTAGAGGTAACTAACAGTTACAAATAAGTTATAAAAAGTTATAATTCACTGTAAAGTTTTATAACTTTTAACTTAGAAAATTGTTGACAGCCTCCCATGTTCGTAAAGAGCATGGAGTGATGTATTAAATACATCCAAAATCCTTTGAATTGCTGGAAACCCCTAAAGCTAACTAAACTACAACGCAAGGATGAAAAAGGCCTAAGCGTGATAGTTGCGAAAGCAGAAAAAATTAGTTAGATAGCATAAGGTTAAATCCTAAGTGCGCCAATCTCATGGTTAAAAACCGTTAGGTTGCGATAATGGGCAATCAGCAGGTAAGCCTCGAAAAGAGGAAACTTCAACGACTATCCTGTGATGGGAGTACACTACAAGCTATTGGTAGTGGAAGTGGAGGACACCTTATATTAATTGACAATTGACAATTGACAATGGACAATTTAATTGAGGTGATGATATAGTCTACGCTCATATGAAAGTATGAGAAGTTCATGAGTTTTACAAGACTTTGAGAACTGCTTAGTATTAGCGATATTAGGTGAATATGCGTAAAACTTGTAAGAAGTTATAAATATATAATGCAATCATTAATTTCAATACAGTATAAATTTTTAACTTTAAAATCTAAAATCTTACCACTTTATAGTATTAGCCTATAAACAGAGCTCTTAGCTTCAGATGGAGTTTTTACTCCAACTGAAGGTTAGAGATCGTTATCCAGGGACGTAGCTGCCGTTATCTCCCACTTTGTTAGAAGTGGGAGTGTTACGGCAGG
>NZ_CABDWS010000142.1 GCF_901447495.1 Haloimpatiens lingqiaonensis | reverse complement strand
CATACTGACAACCTCCCGTGTGATTAATTGAGTAATAACTTTTATATATCACGGAAACCGTCGGTGTGCCATATTTATTTTTTGGTAGCATTACCAATTTGACTTTTTATTTTGCAGAACTAAAGTTTTTAATTTTAGTTTTGCATTAGCAAAACATCCATAATTGTCAACTGTCAATTGTCAATTGTCAATTATAAGAATGTTGCGTCGCAACATTCTTATAAGTTGCAGCGATACGCCTTGTTTCCTGAGTATTTTATTTCCTTTAGTACTTTTCTAACCACTTCTTTTCCTATTTCATCTTCCTGCATTTCACATAGAGCATCATCAATATTGCTCCAGTCCACCCACTCAACTTCTGAGGATTTATTTATTTCTCCATCTAAATATTCTGCCATATACGTAAGCATTATTATTTCCTTAGTAGCTAAATAATTACTTCCTAGATATTTTATATTACCCACGGTTATACCTGTTTCTTCCTTTACCTCTCTATATACCGTTTCCTCTACAGTTTCACCATTTGTTACGTATCCCGAAACTAGCACTTTAGAATTTTTAAATATATAACTTTGCTTAAGTAAAAGAATTTGATTATCCTTAATAACAGCTACTACCACACAAGGCTTAGGTGTGTCAAAATACATTATATTATCATGGGCACAATAAGGTACGCCTCCCTCATCCCAACTATATTTTTCCTCAAGTTCTCTTCCACACAAAGGACAATACTTAAACTTCAATTTTTTCTCCCCCTCTCTATTTATCCGATGACTACCTGCCGTAACACTCCCACTTCTAACAAAGCGGGAGATAACGGCAGCTACGTCCCTGGATAACGATCTCTAACCTTCAGTTGGAGTAAAAACTCCATCTGAAGCTAAGAGCTCTGTTTATAACTCAATAGGCACGGATTCTTTTAATTTTATAAAATCTTCACCTAGTTCACAATCATAAGCATATATGTCTACTCCATTAGAATGGGCTAACCTCAATGCTTCTGAAAATTCCTTATCTGTTTCTTCATTAGGCATAAACTTTTTAACATTTTCAATTTGTATTAAAAAAAGTACACCTGCCCCATGACCTTTTTTCTTAGCTTCTATAAGCTCTAATAAGTGTTTTTTTCCTCTTTCTGTAGGTGCATCAGGAAACTTTGTAATACCCTCATTTTCAAGAGTTACACCTTTTACCTCTAAATAATATTCATGACCATTATCATCAGTTAATTTGAAATCAAATCTACTATTCCCAAAAAATTTTTCTCGCTGAATATTCGTATACATTGATAAAGACTCTATTCTATTTTCTCTTAAGGCCTCTTCTACTACTTTATTCGGAACCTGTGAATCTATATTTATAAGTTTTTCCCCTTTATATCCTGCAATTAAATCGTACTTAGTTTTTCGTGTAGGATTATTTTCTTCCCTTAATAAGATAGTACAGCCCGGTAAAAGAATTTCTTTGCATCTTCCTGTGTTAGGCACATGTACCATTTGCTCTTCTCCATCTATTTTTACATATGCTTGAAATCTATTTGGTCTTCTCACAAATTCTGCTTTAAATATATTCTTATCTATTTTCATAATACACCCATTCCTTATCCAATTTATCCACATACAAAATTATATTTTTTTGTTTATCCACAATTAATTAAAGATATTAACATAGTTTATTTTTACTAATTATATCATAACATATACTTTTATAATAATTTATATAACTGCTATAAAATATACAATTGAAAATACTTAAAACAAGGTAACAAGTCACAATAGGTATGATACTAATATTAATGCCCGCTCATCCTTTAATATGACCATCAAAATCTTGGAGGTTTTCTATAAAAAAATAAAACTCCTGTTACAATGAACAAGAGTTTTGTTTTTTAATTTGGCTGAGGTGGCAGGATTCGAACCTGCGAGTGCGGGAGTCAGAGTCCCGTGCCTTACCGCTTGGCGACACCCCAATATTATATTTCAAAAAAAGTAAAAATGACTCCTAGGGGATTCGAACCCCTGATGCCACCGTGAGAGGGTGGAGTCTTGACCACTTGACCAAGGAGCCATATTTCATCCGACATTTACAAATTATACTACAGTATAAAGTAATAGTCAATATTCCAGTTTATATAAAAATCAAATAGTATATGGATAATCTATTTAAAATCTTTATAATTTAGTAAATTCTACACTTTTATATAATAAAAAAAACCTGACAATAATGTCAGGTAATCTATATGGAGCGGAAGACGGGACTCGAACCCGCGACATCCACCTTGGCAAGGTGGCGCTCTACCAACTGAGCCACTTCCGCAGAAAATGGTATTTAAGTTTAATTTAAGTTTCTCACATGAAACTTTATGGCTGGGATGGCAGGATTCGAACCTACGAATGCCAGAGTCAAAGTCTGGTGCCTTACCGCTTGGCGACACCCCAATAAATAAATGGTGCGTCTTAAGGGAGTCGAACCCCTGGCACACGGCTTAGAAGGCCGTTGCTCTATCCAACTGAGCTAAAGACGCATTATAAATTTCATAAATGGAGCGGGTGAAGGGAATCGAACCCTCGTGTCCAGCTTGGAAGGCTGGCGCTCTACCATTGAGCAACACCCGCGTAATATGTTGGTGCAGGTGAAGGGAGTCGAACCCCCACGCCGTAGGCGCTAGATCCTAAGTCTAGTGCGTCTGCCAATTCCGCCACACCTGCACAATATTAAAATGGTGACTCCTAGGGGAATCGAACCCCTGTTACCACCGTGAAAGGGTGGTGTCTTAACCGCTTGACCAAGGAGCCAAATGACCTGGCGACGACCTACTCTCCCACAGGGCTTCCCCTGCAGTACCATCGGCGCTTTGAAGCTTAACCGTCCTGTTCGGAATGGGAAGGGGTGTTACCTTCAAGCCATAATCACCAGATTCTTTGTAATTATTAGGTACTAGGTCCTAGATTCTAGGTCCTAGATTCTAGGTTCTAGGTTCTAGGTTCTAGGTTCTAGGTTCTAGAATAAAAGAACTTTATTGTTCTTTCAAAATTGCACAGTGTGGAAGAATCTTTTAATTGACAATTGTCAATTGTCAACTGTCAACTGTCAATTATCTTTTGATCAAGCCCTCGACTTATTAGTATCGGTCAGCTGAACATGTTACCATGCTTACACCTCCGACCTATCAACCTGGTAGTCTTCCAGGAGTCTTACTAGCTTACGCTATGGGAAATCTAATCTTGAGGTGGACTTCACGCTTAGATGCTTTCAGCGTTTATTCCTTCC
>NZ_CABDWS010000141.1 GCF_901447495.1 Haloimpatiens lingqiaonensis | reverse complement strand
AAGATGAACGACTTCATATTGTAAAAGATGCACTAGCTTTATTTAAGTGCCGTGAGGCAGATAAAGAATGGATAGTTAATAAAAAAAATAAAAATTATTTAAAGATAAAAGCTTGGGATGAAGATAATTTTGAAATGGCTGATTCAGAAATAAAAGTAAGGTTTATAAAGTTTATAGAAGAAATATATAATGGAGATAAAATGGAAATTAAAGAGTCATGGATTATAACGACGGATAAATTAACGTCGGTAGAAACTTTATGGGAAATAATGCATAAAAGGTGGGACATTGAAAATAATGCTTTTCATCAGTTAAAAACAGAATGGCATTTGAATCATTGTTTTCTTCATAGCCCTACGGGCATAGAAACAGTATTAATGTTTATAATAATAGCATTTAATCTAATGCAATTATATTTTTTTAGGTGTATAAGAAATTTTAGAAAGAAATATATGCTCCAAATAGATGTTATTGAAGATATAAGAGATGAAAGATTTATTATAGAAAATGGTTGGCATAACCCACTATTTGTAAAAACTTAATCAAATATAAAACTGGAAATTGATTTTAAAGATTTCTTGGGGTAGGGGATAGTGTAATTATTTTTGCGACCTAACGGTCTGCGGGCTTACCAGCCCTTTAAGTAAGTGTAAAAAGATACAATTCCAGTAAAAATAAAATTTTTACTGGAATTTAGGTGCTAAATCTCTGAAATTATTATCTTCCTATTGATTTATATGAAAATTCGGTGATATACTAATATCGTATGTAAAAGATGGCATTTATTACAAAGCCATACTATTTACATGCTAATTCTAATAAAATACCAAATTTCCAAATTATATCCTATTGGAATAAGAATGGAGGAATGTAAAAATGTCAGAAAAAGCATTGGAAAAAAGAAGATTTTCCACAAAACAAATTACTATTACAGGTATGCTTTCCGCTATATCTGTAGTACTGGGTATTACTGGGTTAGGTTATATACCTATACCACCATTTCACACAACTATAATGCACATACCTGTGATTATAGGTTCACTTCTAGAAGGCCCTGTAGTTGGCGGAATACTTGGTTTAATATTTGGACTAACCAGTATTTTTCAAGCTATAAAAACTCCAACGCCAGTTTCCTTTATATTTATTAACCCATTAGTTTCAGTACTTCCTAGAATATTAATAGGAATTACTCCTTACTATATGTACAAGTTATTAAAAAAGATTAAGTTTAATAACTTAAAGGAAAAGGTTTACTCAAACGATGGTACTACTAAATGGGGAAAATTCACTAGATATTTAGTAGATTATATTCAATTGATATTGTCCATAACCGTTGGCTCATTCACCAATACCATAGGTGTCTTAGGCATGATATATGTCCTATATCTAAATGAATATATAAAAGCCTTGGGAGTTAGCAGAGCTGCTGCCAACAAAACTTTTTTACTCTTAGTTCTAAATGGATTTATTTCAGCTTCCATGGCCATTTTGGTTTCATTGCCTATCATAAGAACCGTGAAAGCTGTGTATTATAAAAAATAATTGAGGAATTAATTGGTTAATTGGGGACGGTTAACAATTATTTACCGTTTAATTATTTATTTACCTGGAGATAGTTAACAACTTTTTATCGTAAACAAAAAAATAAATAGGAGACGGTTAACAAGTTTTCTCTTTTAATTAAACAAACAACTCGGGGACGGTTAACAACTTTTAATAGTAATATCTTACTAAAAGTTGTTAACCGTCCCTTTCTTTTTCCCCTTCTTTTTCTTTTTTTATTTACCTAAAGTTGTTAACCGTCCCCCTATTTTACCTGCCTAAAACAAATTTCTCAATAAAATATTCGTGAAATTCCAAGCTACTGGAAAGCTCAGGGTGAAAAGAAGTAACTAATATATTTTTCTCCTTGGCTGCTACTATATTTTCACCTACTTTGTGAATAACTTTTGTTTCTTTAGAAACCTCTACTATATAAGGTGCCCTTATAAATATAAGCTCCAATGGCTCATTACAAACTTCATGTATACTCTCCAATGTAACAAAGCTATATAATTGAGAACCATAGGCATTTCTCTTAACCCTTATATCCATTACTCCAAGATGGCATGCATCTTCTCCTTCTATCTCCTTAGCTAAGAGTATCATTCCTGCGCAAGTGCCCCAAGCTGGAAGCCCTTTATTTATAGCTTCTGCCAATGGATTTAACATATTTCTTTCTCTCAATATTTTACTTATAGCAGTACTTTCACCACCTGGCAATATAATGCCGTCTATTTTTTCTAAATCCTCTATTTTCTTAACTTCTATCGCATCATACCCTAGCTTTTTTATGTGATTTATATGCTCTAATACCCCTCCTTGAATAGCCAAAACTCCTATAACCAAATGGTCTTTGGAATTGCTATTCTCGTCTATACTTGTATGCTTATTCATATTGCTATTTATATTATTGTTTATGCTATTTATATTATTATTTATGCTATTTATATTATTACTTTAGTTCTGCAAAATAAAAAGTCAAATTGGTAATGCTACCAAAAAATAAATATGGCACACCGACGGTTTCCGTGATATATAAAAGTTATTACTCAATTAATCACACGGGAGGTTGTCAGTATGCCAAATAAATTTACTAACCATATTATATCCATAAATGATGAACTTTACAATTATTTAAATGATGTAGGTTTGTGTCAAGTTAAAGTGGGCAATTTTATTTCTTAATTTTTCCATTATAAATTCAGTTGAAAATTTTATTCCAAAAGGGCTTCGCCCGCAGCCCGAAAGGGCGCACTTATCCCGTTAACTTTTTATTCAAAATTTTAAAACTATCTATAAATAAGTTCACTAAAATTTTTTTCTTTAAAAAAGCTTTGTATAGCTTTTCTTCCATTAGTCATGGCGCAGCCTGTAAATGGTACTCTTGCTTGTTGTATAGGATAATACTTACTTTTCTTTACCTTCTTATTTACATCAGCTGCTGTTAATGTAATCATCTCTGTTATTGTTTCTAATTTATCATCTGAAACAACTCCTGAACATACCTCATTTATCACATTGTATATTCTTTTACTTGCTTTTTCAGCTAGTATTTTAGCTAAATTATTGGCACCTTTAATAGACCAACTCATTTTTCTTCCTTTCATTCTCTGAGCTAATACATCACATATATTGTGCTCCATTGTACCTAAATTTCTGTATTCTAATCCTTCTGGAGCCTTCGGCATTTTTATTTCTTCCCTTAGCTGATATGGCTTTAATCCTATCTTGTTATCAA
>NZ_CABDWS010000140.1 GCF_901447495.1 Haloimpatiens lingqiaonensis | reverse complement strand
CTTAACTGCCTGGACTTTATAATCCTGGTCATAACGTTTTTGTGCCATGATAAGCACCTCCTTATTCTCTTAATTATATTTTGAATTATACGAGAATAAGGTGTCAACTTTATTTATACAACATCATCTGGTAAATCGTTTGGAATATATCATGAATGAGCATAAAATAAATAACCCTCGCTCCAAAGCATTATTACTGGACTACAAGGCAGAGCTTTTCTATCTAAGAAAAGACTATGCCAATGCTTTAAAACGCAGAAAAAAAGCACTGGATATGATTACTCCAATGCTTACGGATGATGCAGATATTCAGTTAGTCAGTCTTGCATCTAATTTACACAATAATATAGCAAACTGCTATCTTGCAAACAAAGACCTAATAAATGCAACTGCTGAAATGGAAAAAGCTCTCACAATCCGAAAAGAATATGCATCCCTTGGAACAATGGAGAATCATGATGTATTACAGCAGATGGGTAATCTTGTAAGTTTACTGATACAAGCCAAAGACTACGATCATGCTACCGCCCTTCTGGATTTCTATGAACAGACTGTTATGGAGTATGAAGGAAATGATACCTTTGACTATGGCTACTGTCAGTTCCAGCGAGGACTGCTTACACTTTCAACTGGAAAGGCAACCATTGCTGAGAAGCATCTGCTCCTTGCAGAATCCATCTTTACCAATACGGTAGGTGTGAACCATGAATACACCAGAGGAACATATGCCTATCTTAATTTACTCTATCAGAAATGGAGAAAGCCAGAGTTGGCAGAAAAATATAAACAAAACTATTTAAATTCATGCAAGCAGTAATGTATCCTTTTTGATCAATAGGGCAGAAACATACTATTCCATTCTGCCCTACAATATCAAAAAAGCTAATAATTGCAATGTAGATTTCAGTGTTTCTTTCTCCTAAATAGAATGATACATCCAAGCATCACAATCGGTACCACTCCAGCAACAACCATGACAACACCTTTGTTCATGGATGAATTTTCTATCATATGAACAGCCAGCGTATTACTCGAATATACCTGATCTGAACCATATTCGATTGCACTGATATTAAACTTGAAATCCCCAACGTATGTGATTTTAACCGGAATAGTAAATGACATTTGCTCTCCTGCACCAATTGAACTGATTTCCCTTGTCTGGTAGGCTTCCTGACCAAATTCATCAACTGGATATGTCTGTCCTCGTCCTTTATCTAAGATCATAAGATAACAGGCTATGTTATCAATCGCATGGTCAGTGTTATTGGTAACAGTAAATTCAATATTATCTTCACATACTGGTTTACTTTCAATGCTAGCCGGTGATGTAATTTCAATGCTCAAATCCGATATGCTTTGCTCTGTATTTGCGGCAAACACACTGCTTGAATTCATAAAAAGCATCAAAGAAGCCGCAAGAAATGCTACTATTTTCTTCATTTTATTTTTCTCCCTTCAATGCCACTTTTTTACTGGTCCAAATCATAAATCCAACTCCAATTACCATAAAGACTACGATTGGAATAATATTATTCATTTGTGACAGGAATGATCTTCGATCCATCAGAATTGCACTCATCATGTTAAAACATCCCGCCATTGGATCAAATTTTAATAAAAATGTTCCAATAGGTGAAAGTTTAAATAATCCCTGCACAAATGCTGGAAATGTTAATATAATCATCATTAGCACTGATGCAAGTATAGATGCCTTGGAATTACCAACGATAATAGATAACCCAATTGCTATGGATGTGAATGCGATTAACAGCATAAGTCCACACAGTAATAAAATCATTGTGGCATCCAGTACCAGTCCCGAACCAAGTCCAATTGCAATTAGATATGGTATGGAGATAACAAGTAATAAGACTCCAACAACCATGACTCCCAAGAACTTGCCAAAGGTCAGATTCCATTTGGATATTGGTGTCAACAAGAGACTTTCTAATGTATTTTCTTCTCTCTCGGATGCAAATGCAGATGCTCCAAGAACCATTGAGATTGTCAAGGTTAAAAACAACTCTGCTTTGATTGCATAACCTAAAATATCACTTTGAGCTAGTACTGCACCTTCCTTGATATTGGTTACAAGAAAACATAATGCGGACAGCACGATTGTTGCAGCAAACATCATCCAGATACCTTTGTTCTCATATAAGCTCTCTTTAAATTCTTTTTTTACAATATATTTATTCAATGTTCTATGCCTCCTTTTCAGTTGCACGGAAAAAGATATCTTCCATACTAAGCGTTTTCACTGACATTTCTTTCATATCCATGCCTGACTCATATAATTTGTGAATCATTTTCTGCTTTACATTGCTGATTTTCTCTTCTGATAAATCCTTTACAAATTTCACTTCAAGTTTCTCATTACATCGATCAATCTGTCTTATTTCTTCTATCTCAGATAATACATCAATGGCTTTTTCATTATCATCTGTCTCAATCAAAAGTGTATAGTGCGTCAGATATTTTTTCTGTAACTCCTGAATACTTCCCTGTTCAACTAAAACACCATTTTGAATAATACAGACCTTATTGCACATGACTTCAATGTCCTTTAACATATGGGAAGTAATGAAAATCGTAATTTTTTCATTCTTATTGATGTCAGATAACAACTGTTGAATTTCTTTTTGCCCTCTTGGATCAAGCCCCAATGTAGGCTCATCAAGAAAGATGATTTCTGGTTTATTGATGAGCGCCTTTGCAATACCAAGACGTTGTTTCATTCCTCTGGAAAACTGTCCTACAATGACATCTCTTTTCTCATATAATCCAACACGCTGTAATAGGTAATCGATATATTGATCATCTACATTCTGATTATGAAACAACGAATTAAAATACTGAAGATATTCTTTTGCTGTCATCCAGTAATAGTAACCATGAGACTCCGGAACAACTCCTACCATATTTTTTATCTCTGTCTGATTCTCTCTGATGTCTATACCATTTACCAAGATTTCTCCACTCGTCGGTTCTAACAACCCATCAAGCATACGAATCGTTGTTGTCTTACCAGCTCCATTTGGTCCTAAGAAGCCAAACACATCACCCTTTTCAATTTTTAAATTCAGATTTGTAACTGCCTGAAATCCATTTTTGTAGATTTTCGTTACATTTTTTGTTTCAATCATTTTTTTATTCCTTTCTTGATTCTCTTAATCGTTTCGTAAGCGTCAAAGTTTTAGCACCTTTAATAATTCCAAGAATAGTATTAAAATATCCTAGTAAGGCAAGAATATGCTTTACTAGGATTAATTTATTTTTTATCTTTAATTTTCATATTTTCAGGAATC
>NZ_CABDWS010000139.1 GCF_901447495.1 Haloimpatiens lingqiaonensis | reverse complement strand
AATTAATACTTGATGAGCTGAAATTAGCTTCTTAGAAAAATTTTCAAGTTATTTATAGGACCAATATAGTGTGAAACACTGTAACTATATTCCTGCCAAGGAATTTGAATCTACAATTGGTATTTCAGCTTCTTAAATTAAAGAAGTTAAGTTATTATTTATTTGCTTATCCATATTACTGTTTGTATACTTATTAATATTATTATTTGTATTTATATTATTATTGATATCAACATTATTATTTGCTTCTAAAATGCCATTCAAAATTACCATCCTCTCTCAGCATATCTAGTTGATAAATCCTTTAGCTCTAAACCGCTCATAGGCTCACCTAAATCCTCTGATACTTCTGCTACAATCTTAGGATCATTATAATAAGTGGTAGCCATCACTATAGCTTTAGCTCTTTTTTCTGGATTTGAAGATTTAAATATTCCAGAACCTACAAATACTCCTTCTGCCCCTAGCTGCATCATAAGCGCTGCATCCGCTGGGGTTGCTATTCCACCTGCTGAGAAATTAACTACTGGAAGTTTACCATTTTTCCAAACATATTCTATTAAATCATAAGGAGATCCCATTTCCTTAGCTATACTCATAAGTTCTTCTTTTCCTGCATTCTTCACCGTTTTTATATCATTCATTATGGTTCTCATATGGGTTACAGCTTCTACAACATTACCTGTCCCTGCTTCACCCTTTGTTCTTATCATTGAAGCTCCTTCTCCAATTCTTCTTAGTGCTTCTCCTAAGTTTCTAGCTCCACAAACAAAAGGCACCTTAAAGTCTTTTTTGTTTATATGATAAATCTGATCTGCTGGAGTTAGAACTTCACTTTCATCGATATAATCTACTCCAATAGCCTCCAAAATTTGTGCTTCCACAAAATGACCTATTCTAACTTTGGCCATAACAGGAATGGAAACTGCCTCTTTTATCTCCTTTATCATCTTTGGATCAGACATTCTAGCCACTCCACCCTGTTTTCTAATATCTGATGGGACTCTCTCCAATGCCATTACCGCACATGCTCCTGCCTTTTGAGCTATTTCAGCTTCTTTTGCATTAACTACATCCATTATTACTCCGCCCTTTAACATTTGAGCAAGATTTTTGTTTAATTCATATCTCTCCATTACTAATTCCCCCTATAAACAATAATTTCTTTGAAATATAGTATATTATTGACAGGTGGTTTTTTCAAATGTATCGGTACAATAGATAGTAGTAGATAGTAGTAGATAGGGACGGTTAACAACTTTCCATCGCAACATCTTACTGCTAGGAAAACCTAAAAAAACCTAAAAAACCTAGAAACCTAGGAGAAACCTAGAGAAACCTAGGGACGGTTAACAATATTTAATATATCTCCATCTCATTCCGAATTACCATTTTCTTAATTATATTATCTATGAATTATCTTATCTATAAACTTGTATTTATAGGCTTGTACATATTAACTATACTCATACAGATAAGACCTTATATTAACACAAAAATAAAAGATTATTTTAAAATCATCTAAAAAAACTTAGTTATTTTATATGTTATACTCAACTTTCGAATATAAATTTTAAACTTTACACTATACAAAGTAAGAACTATTACTTACAAATTAATTATAAAAAAACTCCTAGAGTTTTATCCTTAACTCTTACTTTTTACTTCTTAGCTAAGCTCAATACTTATCTGTAAATTTTATATTTTTATTTTATAACTGTGAAAGTTGAATTATATATATTGTGTAATAATATATAATATCTTATTTTTCTTCATTTTATTTTACTGGGATGAATTGTGACCATTATATACAAATAGCTAAGTCAACCCAATTATAGACTTTTACATTTAACAATGGCAAATATTTACCATTTAATGTTGCACAACATTTATTAAATATCCGTAAACTTTATATCATAATTTCCTCTTGATTTTATCATAGTATAATATATACGATTTCCTCATGACATCTACGGTTGCAGTTGTTCTATCTGCGCCTGATACGATTGATTTATTTGAGATATTTGCGGCTGATGCGACTGGTATTTAGAAATAAATTTTTCTATTATGTTCCTGTACTTATCCTCTGTTGATATGAGCTCAACCCCAATAGAACAAAGCTTTGACACTCTTGATTGAGTTATATTTCCAAGTATTTTACATATATCAGAGCACTTAAAATCACAAAGACACCTCATTAAAAGCGCAGCTAGAGCCCTAGCAACCTTAGTGTTTTTGCTATTTTTTATATATAACATTACTTTCTTTGTACCAGTTTCCTCTGCTACAAACTCCATTATCTTATCTGGATCAAAATCCCTTACTAATACTGTTTTTTCGCTTCTGTATTCTGTCTTCTCATCTTCAAATTCCATTTCTTTTTTTAATCTCTCATAGTCACAAACATACACAAACTTCATATAATTTTCTCTTGCTACCTGTACATTTGAACCAAAAAATTTCATCACATAATCTTCATCTAAAAGCCCTGTTTTATCCTTTTCAAGACCTAAATATACTTTTAGGCTTGAGTATTTATATTCTTCTAGGTGATACTCATAACCCTTTATTTTCAATGGATTATTATGAATATATGCAGATAATACTACTAAGTATCTGTCCGTGTCCACTATTTTACTCTTAAATCTATCTTGAAATAAATGTCCATGTCTTTTATGAAGTCTATTAAATGTTATGGCATATTTATGATTTAAACCGTGCATTATTTTTGATATATCCGCACCATTAGCATCTATCATAAAATGAGCATGATTTGTCATTAAACAATATGCATATACCTTAAATTTATGCATTTCTTGCCTTTTTTTCATTTCTTCTAGATATATATCCTTATCTCTATCTTTCTTAAATAGTGGTACTTCACTTATACTTCTTATCATTACATGATATATAGCATCATCTTTTTTTATTCTATTTCCTCTTGCCATTTGACTACCTCTTCTCTTATATATATTTTTTTATATTTTTATTTGAATTATAGTCATAAAGCAAGTTTTTTATTCAATAAAGATAGAAAAAAATGGGGACGGTTAACCTTTTTTTGTTACCAACCTAGCAAAAAAAGGTTAACCGTCCCTTTAATTTTAATTTTTACCTTTAAATTTTCTACATCTTCTACGGATAAAAGTTGTTAACCGTCCCCTTAAACCTTCCTTAAATCTTAAACCTTAAATATACCCTTAAATAAATTAAAATAAATTATAAATTATAAGGCTATTTAATATTTCTTGTGTAGAAAAACTTTACAAATAAAAAATGCATTTGCTATTATTGTAATGCAAACAACAATAATATCCCCAATAAAGGAGAAAGCAAATGCAAGATAATTATATCAAAGT
>NZ_CABDWS010000138.1 GCF_901447495.1 Haloimpatiens lingqiaonensis | reverse complement strand
AATATAATCCATGTTTATACTACCCTGAAAATTCATAAATATATTAGCAACGAGATATTTAATAAAATCTTGTGAACTTTCATAAGAACATATGGATATATTAATCAATTTAACCATTATTTTATTATCACTATATAATCTAAATAATTTCTTCATCTTATCATAATTAATATAATATGGAATATTCTCTTTATTATTAATATAATCTCTATAGGTTTTATCAGAAAAATCACTCAAATATATATTACTTACATTCTTTCCATCAAATCTTCTGTATATAAATCCATCAAGTTGATTTATGGAATAAATATTACCTTTTATACCTTTATTCTGCGCTTTTTCATCAATAACTAAAACAAAATTCATTATTTCTTTTAATTCATCTATATATATTTTTTTAATATCTTTAATTATAAACTTTAAACTAATAACTTTTTTTAAAAATTGCTCACTAGTTTCTTTTTTAATACTCTGTAAATATTTATTGCTACATATCAAATTTTCTAATATTTCTATATGTCTTTGAAGTTCTATATATCCTTCTTCATTATATAATAATTTTAAAAGTACTATTTTCAATTTTTCTACTAAATACCTAAACTGAACTATATTAATATCATAACTCTGCCAATTTACAAATGAAAAAACCCTAAAAGGATTAGACAAATATTTTTTAACTCTATTATTACCTGCTTTTTGCGCTGATAATTTTTCAAATTCTAAACTAACATTATTTAATTTACTTAAACATTCTAATCTTTCTATTATTTCATTTATAGATTTTATATTTTCTAAATAAGGTTCTAGCATTTTCAGAAGTCCTAAATAGTCTTTCCCATTTATAAACCTATTACCGGTTTTGATTTCTATACATCCAGAAATAATTAACTCTTCAAAAATATCATATGATAACTCTATATCTCTATCATGGATTTTGCATACATATAAATTCTTTATAAACTTTCCCAAAGGTAACTCATAATAATGTTCTATATTTTCTTGTGAATAATGATTTATAGAAAAATACTTTTTAAAATCCTCTCTGCACAAGCAAAAATAGTTGTTGCACTCTTTATAATTTTTCATAAACTCATAAATATTATTATAGTTTTTAAATGATATTTTTAATGAATTATCAATAATATCTATAGGCTCCCCTTCAATATAAGCAATAAATTTGTTATTCTTTTTAAATTCATGATAATTTTTTTTATTATACAATTCCTGTTGCCATAAAAAAATATCATTACTATAAATATTTTTCCAAACCTTATTTACTTCTATTAGTCCATTATATTTTGGTATTCTAAATATAATTTCATGACCTACCCTATAAAGATTATATATAAACATCAATCTTGGTAAACTCAAACTACTAAAATTATATAAATAAATTTTTTGAACCCCTTCATTTTCATCAGAATTTGATAATATTTTACCTATGTTTATTAATTTATTATTATTAGCTACTTCCTTATAATATTTAATTACTTTTTGGTCTTTAGTAAATATATTAAATACATTTACAAAATTTTCTTCAAAAATTCTTCCTTTAGCACTATCAGGTATATAAGTTATTCCACATTCCATTAAAAAAATATAAGACTCTAATAGTAAATTTATATTTTTTATATAATTTATTATATCTATATTGTCAGCATTTTCTTTTCTTAATTGAATCAAATTTATCCTCAATTGTCCCATCATAATATTTCTATGTATTGGATTTTTCCAATCATAATATAATTTTTCTATAATTTGTTCAAACTCTTGAATCCTCCATTGTTCATCCTTATTAGATACATTATCTTTTATTAATTCTTTAATAGTAGTATTACTAGTTATGTGTAACGTTTTCTTTTGTATTTGTATCGTTTCAAAAAACTCTCTTGAATTATCATGAACTTCCACCTTAAACATAATTTTATCCTCCTATTACAACATTCATCCAATTATTATACTTACAGCTATTGTCATATATTTTATCTCTATGAAAATAAACTTTATGTTTTGCCCTTGTCATCGCAACATAAAGAAGTCTAATTTCTTCACCTATTTTTTCTTCCTTTTCTTTTTCCTTTAGAAGTTCATAGAAATCATTTTTAATTTCTAAAGAATTTGACAATTTAAATTTATATCCTATTTTACTTCTAAAATATCTACTTATTATTAAATCTATTTCAGAATTATTTACTGTAAATGAATGCTTAGTAAAAGGAATTATAACTCTATCAAACTCCAACCCCTTAGCCTTATGAACTGTCATACATTTGATCATTAAATTATTATTTTGCTCCTGTATTTTTTTTTCATTTTCTGTACTATTAGTTTCTATCTGTATTCTTAAATATTTTTCTATTTTACTCAAAGAAGCATCATTATCAGTGAAAGCTTGTTTTATCAAAAATATACAGTGCATCAAGTTAATCTTATACTCAATAGCCTTCATCTTTGCTATTTGATTTCCATTTTTTATCTCTTTAAACTCTCTGCACATCTTTTTATAATAAATTATCTCTGGTCTTAACTGAGATATAATTTCTTCAATTAATCTAATATGAGATTCATATTTAATCCTTTCCCTATATAAATTGATATTTGAATTTTCTAAAATACCTTTTAAATAAATACTCATTCTATCATCATCATGTGAGATTCTATCCAAAATTTCACTTTTATCTATGTTTCCATTATAATATGATGAATTAATAAACGGATAATTCCATTTATTATCTTCTCTTATTAATACATTTATAAGTATATAAAATTCTCTTACTGCTTCATTTCTATAAAAATTACCACTAGTTTCAATATCACAAGGTATTTTATTATATCTACACAGAAGTTTAGCACTTAAAAATTTTTGGGGCGTGAGCCCGCTGATTTATAATGAATGATTGAGGGTTAGGTTAAAAACCATAAATTCTGATTTTTGCTGGAAATTTTAGAGAAAAAATTTGCATAATAAAAGCATCCTTTTTATAATAGTTTTTACTAGAAACCAACTTAAAAAGGATGCTGATAAAATGAGTAAAAGTTATTTAAAACAATTACTTACTTATATTAATAAGGTATACGATATAGGTGAAAAAATCAATAACTTAAAAGATAAAAGAATAAAATCTGATGTAAAAATTTCAACAATTACCTTCGTGGTGTTATTTGGATTTATGCTTCAGATAAGAAGTTTCAATAGATTAGAACATTGGCTTAAAAAAGGCAAGTTTAAAAAAGTAATACCTAAAAAAACTAAAATGCCACGCATTGATGCCGTTAGGCGCTCCTTAAGTGATTTTGATTTAGATGGATTAAAAGAAATTCATAAACATATAATAAAAACCATTGTAAAAAATAAAGTATTTAGAAATGGTACTATAGATAAATTAAAAGTAGTTGCCATA
>NZ_CABDWS010000137.1 GCF_901447495.1 Haloimpatiens lingqiaonensis | reverse complement strand
TGTATTTTCTTATGTTTCAACGCTTTCACTCCTAATGTTTTATACTAATATTATATCATTTTTACTTAAAATTTAATACAACACGTAAGAAAATTGTGACGTAATGGCATAGGAAAAATCTGATTTTTCAGGTCATGCGTATATAGTCACAGGGAGAGAACAGCCTAATAAAGGATGTTTCAGTGTGCTAGAGGGCTAGTAAAGGATAAATAACATAATTTCACGTTGTGAAATTGTGTTATTTATCTTTTGGGACTTAATTTAAATCTTTTATTGGCGATAGCCAGGCTAAATATATAAATAATAAATATCAAATACCAAATATTAAATATCAAATATCAAATAAGAGGATCATAATATTTTTTAGGCGGAGCCTTTCGAAAAGTTATATGATACTTATTAAAATAAAGTAGTAACTAAAATTCAATTTATTTTGCCGTAAAGCAGTTGTTTATATAAATCTTAGTTTATAGATAAGTAATAGGTAAAAGTTAAGAAGTAAGAGTTAAGGATAAAACTCAAAGAGTTTTTTATAATTAATTTGTGAAAAGTAAATTCTCAAAGTATGATATAATTGAAAAATAAGTTAATTCTTAATTGTAAATTAAGACCAATTAAATGGAGGATATTATGGTAGGACAGTATAAAGTAATAACTTTGTGCGGGAGTACAAGGTTTAAAGATGAGTTCTTGAAAATACAAAAACAATTAACTCTAGAAGGAAATATAGTTATTTCAGTAGGATTGTTTGGACATGCTGATGGTGAATTTAAAAATGTCATCACTCCTGAAATTAAAGTAATGCTTGACGATATGCATAAAAGAAAAATTGATATGTCTGATGAAATTTATGTGATTAACAAAAACGGATATATAGGCGAAAGTACAAAAGGTGAAATAGAATACGCTATGAAGACTAGAAAAAAGGTTAATTATTTAGAGTGCCATAATGATTAGTTTGTTTCACAATGTTCTTATACTTCCACTTAACCCATAAATAGTTTCCAAATATTTTTTATCATGTCTATTTTACACAAATTTATGGGCGTTCTCGGAAAATCCTCATTCACTCTTACTTCTTACTTTTTACCTCTTACTTAATTCTCAATTGTCACTTCGTACTTCCTCCACAAATTCTAATTTAAGAAACTCCATAGGAATTTCAACATTAATTGATATTTGATATTTGATATTTAATATTTCTATATTTCCGCTGGCTGCCGCCAATAAAAGATTTTTTAAGCCCTTAAAAAAGGTATAACCACTTCATTTAATGAATCAGTTATACCTTTTCCCACTATACCATTGCTTATATTCAATTAAAAATTTCCCATAACGCTGTGGAGGAAAATCATCCTTTCCTATCACCTAGTACCTAATCTTTTACTTCTTACTTAATTCTCCATTGTCAATTGTCCATTTTCAATTGTCAATTTTCAATTGTCCCTTGTCCCTTAGTTCTTAGCGTACTGTTCACAGTCCAAAATTTCAATTTTATCACGGAATTAAAGGCAGCTTTTTCCTACGGCACCTACTTTCGCACTTACTTCACCATTTACTTACACTGCTTTTTTAAATTTTCTTTTAACCTTTAGCGGAACAACCTCATCTAAAATGTCATTTATTATTACTATTCCACATAACTTTTCCTTATGATCAACCACTGGTATAGATAACAGGTCATATTTCAAAGCATTTTCTATAGCCTTTTCTATACTATCATCGTCTTTTATACAAGCTATATCCGAATACATTATATCCTCAAGTCTGCTTTCTGGAGAACTAGTTACTAAATCCACTAAAGAAACAATACCTTGAAGTTTCTCTTTTTCATCTATAATGTATATATTATAAATAGATTCTTCATCTGGTTTAGTTTCTCTTAAAATTTCTATAGTTTCTTCTGCAGTTATGTTTACATTTAGAGTTATAAACTCTTTGTTCATTATACTTCCTACAGTTTCTTCTTCATACTGCATTAAATTTCTCACTTCATTTTCATCTTCTTTATCTAAATTTAAAAGTATCCTTTCCTTTTCTTCTTCCTCCATGTCTTCTAGCATATCTGCTATTTCATCATTAGGCATGGTGTCTAAAACTTCTCTTATCATAAAACTATTTACATTTTTTAATATGTCTTTCTGAACCTCAGGTTCCACCTCTTCTAATGTATCTGCAGCTAATTCTTTGTCTAGACTTTCAAAAACTTTTTTTCTATCTTCTGTATCTAATTCTTCTAGTATATCTGCTATATCTGCTGGGTGAAGCTTAGATAACTTTTCATAAGGCAGCGATATTTTTAAATTATTATCTACCATTTCTATGGATTCAACACTTTCCCACATAACTATGCTGTCCTTAAGTTTTCTGTGGAATACCTTATACATGGTTCCTACAAACTTTTCTATTCCTATTCTTCTAGCGGATGCTAAGGTGCCGGATATTACTGCTACTACTTTTATTTCTGATACATTTTGAACTAAAGTCAAATCATCTACTTTTATAACTTTTTTACCATTAATGTCTACAATTTTTTTATTTAGAAGATGTTTAGATAGCAAATAAGAATATTTTCTTGGTATTATATCCCTTACTCCTTTTACTTTAGTAATTATTTCTCCTTGTTCTTCAAAAAATTCTATATTTCTAAATTCATAGTTAAAGACTTCTCTATTTACTTTAACTTTATAACCTATAACTCTAGGGTATCCTTTTTCTGTGGTTACATAAACGTCTTTTAGTATTCCTACACATTCGTCAAATTCATCATAAATCTTTTTGTTTAATATATTGTTTAAATAAAAGCTACATACTTTTTTCATAAAGACCCCTCCTTGTAATCGAGAAGTATTTATGAAAATGTCTTTAAGACTAGTTTATAGATGTTTTTCCACATTAAAACACATTTTAACATGGAAAAACATCCATAACTAATCATCACAAATACTTCTCTCTATTATTCGATTTTTTGAATCATCATTATTAAGCGACGGTAATTGAGGATCCCCCTCCATGAAAATTCACCACCTTTTATATATTTTTTTCATTACATGAAACCTGATCATTAAAGTTTCCCAGTTTGGATAATAATGAAATTGAAAATTATTGCAAAATAAAAAAGAGCTAAAAACTAGGCTCTATTTCTCATGCAAATTAAACAATTCGTACGAGCTTTAGCACTATATAGCTTTGAATTTAATTATAAATTCAGCTACATTAGATAAAACCTTATTTTCGGTAGTACCTGTTGACCCATTGGCATCTCTCGATGTTTCCGGGCAGTAGCGTGTATCTATATAGGAGCCTCACCTAACAAATTTACTATTCAAATTTTATAAAATTATCTCTATAATATATTATATTATAAAACTCTCAAAATGCAATAAAATTTCTCCCTCATTCCCTTTCTGTATACTTTTACATTAAAATTTATTTTATATATTTTGCTAATTTGTTTATTTCTATTTAATATTATGTATTAATT
>NZ_CABDWS010000136.1 GCF_901447495.1 Haloimpatiens lingqiaonensis | reverse complement strand
CCTCCCGTGTGATTAATTGAGTAATAACTTTTATATATCACGGAAACCGTCGGTGTGCCATATTTATTTTTTGGTAGCATTACCAATTTGACTTTTTATTTTGCAGAACTAAAGTTATTAATTTTAATATTTTTTAATTTAGTACATTAAGATTTTTTATTTTATGTTTCCTTTTGTAATTTGAATAAACAGAGCTGTTAGCTTCAGATGGAGTTTTTACTCCAACTGAAGGTTAGGATCGTTATCCAAGGACGTAGCTGCCGTTATCTCCCACTTTGTTAGAAGTGGGAGTGTTACGACAGGTACGTTTCTGGATAAAAATTTGTAACTCATTCTTTTTTACTTTTACATTTTCTATTAATCCTAAACATTTATGTAAAGGTAACTGATAATGATTTTCATTATTGCTTACTCTATAATTATACCATTTATTTTTATTTTGTAAATAGGTTTTATAGTTTTATTTCAAAATAAAGAAGGAGGTACATCTACCCCCTTCCTCAAAATATTTAGAATTTAAATTGTTCCACTGAGCTGCTTATTATTTCTGCTCTATCTTTAGTTACTATATCTGCAGCTGATAACTTAAATATATTCTTTTGCATAATCAAATCCATTAGCTCTTCTACTTCAACTTGGGTTATATCTGCTTTAACATCTTTCAGTCTTAAAGACACCTTTTTTCTATCTTGATCCATAAAATACATAACTAAATCCTTAGACATCTACACCCCTCCTATTCTCCGATTACTGAACTTGTATCTTCTCTTAATATTTCCTTAACAGGATAGTCTATAAGCTCTTCCATTTTCTTGCCAATTTCATATATATCTTCAGCTGTAGCTGAAACCTTCACCTTGGAAAACTTTTGAGTTTTATATTTTTCCTTACCATCTTCTGTGGTGTCTACAACTTTTTTTAACACTAGTGAACTTCCTATTTTATTCTCCATAACTGCCATATGATCATCTCCCTTCACTATGTACATATGCATTTATAAACTTTTTTCCACTTAAAATTGCATTTTACAAAATAAAAAATTGTAATCCAGAACTCTTAGCTTTTGCCAAAAATCTGAATTACAATTTTTTTAAATAACTATTATATTAAGGTGATTAATGTATTTAGCATAGTTTTTATATTAGTTTACTCTTTCCCTCCACTTGCTTACACTGATATTGCCTACACCCGTCAACGAGCCTTTGGTTAAATCCACTTCTATTTTATTTTCAATTTAAACTCTGTATCATATAACTTATACCATGCAAGATAGTTTATACCTATATTTTCCCTTATCCAAGTATTGTTAAATTTAAAGAATCTTCTTAGTATATAGAATATCTTAATGCAATTTACCCAATCCTCATGAGAAATATCTATTTCCTCATTATTGTTTTGCTTACGATACATATCTAAAATTTTTATCATAGCTTCTCTTAAATCTTCTTTTATATTTGGATCCTTTGATATATCAAATTCCTCAATAACCTGTCCTAGGAATCCCATCATATGTTCTATAAGCCATCTTGATTGTTCTGCCACATCCATATCAAATTTATCTTCTATAGTTTGAAGATCATCATTTATGAATATAGAAGCCGAAACTGGTCCGAAAAGATCTTCTATCCTTTCCACCATTTCCTTATACATATCATAATTTGATATTTGAGTTAAACTTACAACCAAGCTTTGATAGTACCATTTTCTCTTTTCATATCCCTCTTTATATCTGTCCCAAACCTTATCGCCAATTACTTTATACTCGTCCTGCATCATCTTTAGGTTGCTCAATCTATCTGCACAGGTTACAAATTTAAACTCTGGTGAAGCCTGTTCTCTTAAATAATCCAAAGTACGTTTCTTTCTAGCTATATAATCTTCTCCCTCTTGATACTTATCTGCTATATATACCTTCTCTACTATTCTCTTAACTTTAAATCCAAACATTTCCTCAACTTCTTCTAGTGATAAATACTCCTGCTCCACTGCATCATGTATTATTCCTGCTATTATAGTTTCATCATCCATTTTATTTTTTGAAAGAGTTATACCTACCTCTATAGGATGCACTGCATAAGGTATATCTGTACCAATTCTCTTTTTATTTTCATGAGCTTTTAAAGCTAATTCTATAGCACGTGTTATCATTACAAAATACCCCCTTATTTTATTATTTTTCTATAAATAATTTTGTTTTAAATCTATACCACTTAAAATTAAAAATTTTATTTACCCGATGACTACCTGCCGTAACACTCCCTCTTCTAACAAAGTGGGAGATAACGGCAGCTACGTCCCTGGATAACGATCTCTAACCTTCAGTTGGAGTAAAAACTCCATCTGAAGCTAAGAGCTCTGTTTATTTTATAAATTTCCCTATTATATATAAATTATGAAAATGAATATCTCATTACAAGAACTTTCAAAATTAAGTTCATTTTAGAATTTTCTGATTATTTATATTGTAACACACTTTTTTATATTTTACACAAAACAATTTTTAAAAATTTGTAAAATAATAATTACTAAAGGATAGAACCAAACGTTAGTTTGATAAGAGAAGAGCTTTGGAAAACCATAAAGAAATATTGATTCTTAAGAAGAAACGTATTGAAGAGTTAATAAAACTTGTAGATTCTAATTTATGCTAATTTGAAGTTGAAATTTTTAAATAGAAAAAAATTATATAGGTTTATTTTTTATGAAATTTTGATATAATATAAATAAGAAAAGCTTAGTGCGCTAACACTAAGCAATTCTTAGAACATTTATTTTGTTTTAGGGCTATTGGATGAAATTAATATAATGATAATTAAGAAAAGGTGCTAATCTTGTGAGGATGGGGCACTTTTTTCTTTGCTTTTAACTTCTATATCAAGACCAAGAAACTTAATCTTAATTTTTAAATGATGTATAAAAAGATTATGTTTCAGAACTAATCTAATCACATAAACAACTGATATACACTTTATAAAAGTATCAAACATTGATATTTGATATTTGATATTTAATATTTCTATATTTTTGCTGACTATCGCCAATAAAAGATTTTTCAAGCCCTAAAAGAAAAGATATAACTGCTTTGTTTAATGAAACAGTTATATCTTTTCTTACTATACCATTATTCATATTCAATTAAAGATTTTTCCTACGGCACTTACTTCACAATATAAGAATGTTGCGACGCAACATTCTTATAATTGACAATTGACAGTTGACAGTTGACAATTATGGATGTTTTGCTAATGCAAAACTAAAATTAAAAACAGAAAAAGACCTAAATATAGATAAATTCTATGTTTAGGTCTTTTAAAATTTTAGTTTTTCTGTAAGAAAAACTTCATTCATTGTCCATTGTCCCTTGTCCCTTGTCCATTATAAAATTGCATCGCAATTTATGCTTATAGCGTTTCTTTAATTTTTTCTATTTCTTCCCTAGCTAGTCCTGTAGCTTTTTCTATAACATCTATATCAATTCCTAATTTGAGCATATTTTTTGCCACTTCCAGCTTACCTTTTTCTATTCCTTTTTCTATTCCTTTTTCTATTCCCTTTTCCATGCCCCTTTCTATACCCTGCTCTATGCCCTTTTTAATACCTTTCTTTTCCACGCCATCAATTACTTTCTGTATACTATATACCATAGATTCCACCTCCCATTGATTAGATGTTTCCATTA
>NZ_CABDWS010000135.1 GCF_901447495.1 Haloimpatiens lingqiaonensis | reverse complement strand
ATTTAAGAGTTATATTTCCTAGTTATAGCTCTGTATTTTCAGACATTACTGGAAAAACATCAATAGCTATATTAAAAAAGTATTCTAGTCCTGAAGCAATTATAAATGCTGATAGAGATGAACTTATCAACCTCATTTCAAGCAATTCTAAAAAAGGACTAACACATAGTGAAAAAACTTATAAAAAGCTATATGATGCTGCTGAGGAAGCTGTTTACATTGGTCTTAAATCACCAAGTTTATTTGTAAAAATAATTAATACTATTTCAGTAATAGAATCATTAGAGATCCAAATTCAAAACCTATTAACAGAAATTCATCTATTAATGAATAGCAATAGAATCTCTGATGAATTTAAGAAAAATGTACAATTACTTTATTCAATACCAGGTGTTGGAAAACTAACTGCCATTACAATAATGAGTGAAATAGGCAATATTAAAGGTTTTGTTAAAGCTAAGCACTTAGTTGCTTATTTTGGCTTAGATCCTTCTGTTAGCCAATCTGGTAAGTTTAATAGTGACAGAAATGCCATGTCTAAACGAGGTACCAGAATAGGCCGTAGAGCCTTATACGCTGTCGCGTTAGCATCCATACGTAAGAATAGAAAAGGTGAACCTATAAATAAAGTTCTACTAAATTTCTATAATGAGAATATGAAATATAAAAAGAAAAAAGTAGGCTTAGTTGCAATAATGCATAAGCTAATTAACTACATATTCTCTGTTCTTAAAAACCAAAAAGAGTATGAATTACGCGACCCCAAAATACATTCAAAAATGTATCTAAACAATAAACCAACTCGCGCAGCCTAACGGCTAAAACAATTAGGAGTCATTTTCCATTGTTCGTGTTTTTCAATGGACTTTTTGTAATGCCTATTTTTATTAATAAAAATTTTTATAAAAACTTATTGACTTTTACTAGCTGGTCTCCATGTGATATTCTTATTTTATCATGGTCGTTAGATACTGTCGAATACTGTTATGGGGTTAGAGAGACCAGGCTGGACCATGCTTGCGAGCGTGAGAATTAACTTCTGCTCCTGCAGGCTAAGATCATAACTTGAATTCATTATAAAATAATTGCTTTTAGTTACCAAATAATCCTTATTCATGAAATCGCCTTTTAAGGGTTATTATACCACTTATAAACGAAAACGCAAATATTTTTTCGTATTCGTTTTTAAGCTACGGAAAACTCGTTTTTAGATTTTTAAACCTTTGATATGTCTGGCTTTGAAATACCTCTAAAACATTTAAAACAAAAAGATTGTTAAAACATATAAAACAACAACAAGGAAGATGCAGAAAAAAACTATTTAATAAAATTAAATAGTTAAGTTTCTAAATTAAGTTTTAGTATGTTGTTGTCTTTAAAACTGAAAGTAAATTTAATTTTTAAAAACAAAAGACTGTAAATAATCCCGTATCATTTTATCAATATCTTTCTTAATCCAAACATTTTTATTTAAAACTTCTTTTTGCTCCTGGCTTATTCTTGTAGATATAACTTCCCTTAATGATCCGTCTACTTTTTTTCTGCCTCTGGCCATGTAATAACACCCCCAAATTTCCGTAAACATTATTTCCAATTTTTGTAAACATTTTATAATAAGTATTATAACACAACTATTTTACGTTTATAATAATTAACAAATATAAAATATTTAATTTATTTTGATAGTTTTGTTTAAAATTTTAAAAATTTAGCTAATAATTATATATAGATATATATATAAACATATTATTAATTAAATGGGAGGGTTTAAAATGAGTAAAAAAATAATTTCAATAATTTTAGGATTAACCTTAACAATAAGTGGAGCTACTTTCGCAGGTTGTAATAAAAAAGACGATAGTAAAGCTACTAACAAAATAACCGTTGAAGGTAAAAAGGCAAAAGAAGATAAAAAAGCTGAAAACACCAAGGATGAAATCAATGATCCTACATCACCAAAATATGTACCTAAAGAACAACAAAATGTAAAAGACTATAAAGAGGAAACTCAAACTATAGGTAATAATAAAATAAAAGTATTTAAAGGTACTTTTACTTTTGATGACAATGTAGTTTGGGTAGGTGGTAAAAAATTTGGATTTATGGGACCAGACATAGGCGTTATGCAGATTTTTGATAGTTCCATAAAAAATGAATATGAAGCTTCAATAAGTGGTCCAACTGAAAAATTAAGAAAACTAGAAAATGTTATTGTTATGAAGATGGGTGCTGATGACTTAGCTAGCAATCAGTATGCATTAATCAATTATACAAAACCTTATAATTATGATGGAGAGAAGTGGCATTATGAAGTAAGTAAAGTAGTTAAAGCTGATGCTACAGGAATAACTGTAGATAATGGGAAAAAATATAACGCAAAAGATATCGGTGATACTTTAATGACAGAACTTGATAGTGGTAAGAATGTTAGAAAGTATGATCCAAATAATTTTCCTAAAGGCACACTTATAGAAGTTATTTGTGAAAACGGGAACCCATACCAGATAAATAGATATTGCATTATAAAGTAAAGCCTTAAATAGGCTTTATTTTTTTTAAATAAAATTATATATTTTTTAAATTTTGTATATATAAGAAATAATAATTCTCTGGAAAGGAGGAAAACCTATGCTTAAAAAAATTAAGAATATATTTTTAGGGTTTTTATTTATAACAATTATATTTGTGCAAAATCCTTGTTATGCAGCAAATACTAGTAAAATAATAAATGCTAATGCAAATGTACAAAGTAAAAATTGTTGGATAGATACTTCACGTTGGGAATTAAAATGGCATAGTGAAAAAAGATATAAAAGATATAAAAGAGTGCTTAGATGGCATAGTAAAACTAAATACAGATGGGAAAGAAGGGTAATTCCATTGCCTAGGCCCACAAATACTGATGGATATAGAGTTTATATTCCGCCACATAACGAATGGCCTACTGGGCAAAAAGTGCCTGGCAAATGGAATTACGATTATGAAAAAAGCTATTACGTTATAGCAGTTTGGGCACCCTACACATACAGATGGCAACAATATGATTGGGTAGCGTATACGTATCGTTGGCAACAATTTGATTGGATACCAAGCGGTTTTACAGTGGAGGCAAGTAGTTATAATGCAATAATAGATAAAAAACAAAGATATATATATATACGGAATGGCATAAAAAAGAAGATGGTAGCCCCGCATGTTTGGATTTAGATGTTAAGCTAGATAATGTAAAATTAAATGGTAAACCTGCAAAAGTAAAAGAGCTAAATATATACCATAAGGTGCATAGATTTAATGGTAAGATAGATACCATTAAACCATATAGTAGTAACGTTACAGGAGATAATGGACATTTTATAGGTAAGCTTAAGTACCCACATGCAGGAGATGGAAAATCCGAGTTACACATTATAGCACAAGTAGAAACAGTATTCCCAATAACAACAGGTAATTCTAGTAAAGGTAGTAATACTACTTACAATAAAAAAGTAATAGTGCCTATAGATATAAAATTAAATGTACCAGTAAATGGATATTATGTTACAAATACAGGTTCTACAAAAAATTTAGATAAAGGTTTAGAGTTTTTGGGAACTGAAAATCATTTTGTTATTAAAAATTAAAAAAAATAGCTAGTGGTATTGCACTAGCTATTTTTTTAATTCACTAATATTATCGTGACGTTAAAGCACGTAGTTACAATGCTCTATTATAAACATTTTTAATAAATTGAACAAATAAATGTGTAAATAATTTAGTTTCTATCAACGACGAGAAATTTCTCGTCGTTCGCAGAAAAATACTTTCTAAATAT
>NZ_CABDWS010000134.1 GCF_901447495.1 Haloimpatiens lingqiaonensis | reverse complement strand
GGTGTCCTCCACTTCCACTACCAATAGCTTGTAGTGTACTCCCATCACAGGATAGTCGTTGAAGTTTCCTCTTTTCGAGGCTTACCTGCTGATTGCCCATTATCGCAACCTAACGGTTTTTAACCATAAGATTGGCGCACTTAGGATTTAACCTTATGCTATCTAACTAATTTTTTCCGCTTTCGCAACTATCACGCCTAGGCCTTTTTCATCCTTGCGTTGTAGTTTAGTTAGCTTTAGGGGTTTCCAGCAATTCAAAGGATTTTGGATGTATTTAATACATCACTCCATGCTCTTTACGAACATGGGAGGCTGTCAACAATTTTCTAAGTTAAAAGTTGTAAAACTTTACAGAGAATTATAACTTTTTATAACTTATTTGTAACTGTTAGTTACCTCCCATTAAAAGGGTATAATCATGATATTTAGCAGCTTCAAATATATATTTACCTACACCTGGATAGCTAAATATAGACTCTATAACTAATGAACCTGATAATAAGTGATTTACAGATATAGCAATCAAAGTTATGTATGATGCCATAACATTTCTCAAAAGATGATTGAATAATATCCTGTGTTTAGGAACTCCCTTAGCCTTGGCTGTTACTAAGTAATCTTCTTTTAGCTCCTCTATAACCTTATCCCTTACAAAATTAGAATAGTACCCTAGGTGACCTAAAAAAACTACTAACCAAGGTAAAATCGTATGCCTAACTCTATCCATAAGGTCCCCTTCATTGCCCATTTCATAAATACCTGAAGATGGTAACCAACCGGCTTTAACCGAAAAAATCAATACAAGCACTAATGCCAACCAAAAACCTGGTACGCAATAAAAGAAGGTTCCCAATTTAACTAATATTTTATCTAAAATACTTCCTTCATTAAGAGCACATAAAAATCCTAATAATAGCGAAAATATCATTATTGTAATTATAGTTATTATTCCTAAAAACAAAGTATTTCCTAAAGCTTTCATGAGAACATCTTTTACTGGAAGATTATATTTAAAGGAAATACCTAAATTGCCATGAAAAAAATTCACTAGCCAATCCTTATATTGATAAAGAAGGGGCTTATTAAGCCCCATATTTTCTATTATTCTTGTTTTCTGTACACTGGAGATTTTTTCTGCCGATTCCCCAAACATAGCATATAGCGGATCACCTGGCATAATATGCGCCATAATAAAAGTAAAAAAACTTAAAGAGAAAAAACTCACAACTATATTAACTAAAATTTTCATAATCCCTTTTGTTTTGCAAATTATCATTCTATATCCCACTCTTCTATATTCCACAAGAAACCAACGCCATGGTGTCCTAATACAGTGTCTTTAATTCCTTTAATTTTGTTATCCGCACCATACACTGCATCTATATATGCAATCATTGCGTATGGAGGATCAATGGCAAATTCCTTTTGGAATTCTTTATAGTATTCCTTTCTCTTATTATCGTCTTGTGTTGTTCTTGCATTTAATAATAATTCATCAACTTTTTTATTTGAATAAGCATTTAAGTTAACACCATTTTCAGCTTGACTTGAATGGAAAACCTTATAAGTATGGTCATCTGGATCAAATGGGCTTCCCCATCCTATTAAAGATCCTTCTAATTTATCCCATTGAATAGATCCCGCTGGTTGAACATCTACTTTAGCTTCTACATTTATATCTTTATAATACTGTGCTGCTGCATTAGCTATATTAGTTCTAACTGGATCCCCTTCAAAGCAAGTAATCTTAAAAGATAATTTTTTACCATCTTTTTCTCTTACTCCATCCTTTCCAACCTTCCATCCAGCTTCATCTAGTAATTTTTTTGCTTTTTCTTTATCGTATTGATATTTTTCTACGTTATCATTTTTATAATTTCCCATTTGTAATGGGCTATAAGCAACTTGTCCCATTCCTTTTAGCACTTCATCTACCACTTTTTGCTTATCTACAGCATAGCTAAGGGCTTGTCTAACTTTTACATCTTTAAACATAGGATTTCTAAAATTAAACATAACTCCTCTATAATCTGCTGTTTTTTCCTTGTATAACTTAATATTTTTCTGATCCTTAAATGTCTCTACATCGTGTGGCTCTAATTGTGCTAAATTTATTTCTCCTGATTTTAATTGCAATGCTCTTGCCTTTTCATCTTCTACTATCTTAAATATAACATTTTTTATTTTAGGTTGTCCATTATAATAATTTTCATTTGCTTTTAAACTTATATATTGACCTGTTTCCCATTTATCAAATTTATAAGGGCCAGTACCTACAGGATTTTGATTAAAAGCATCTTTATTGATATCTTTTCCTTCTAATAAATGCTTAGGTATCATTCCCACTGATAAATAGTCTAATACAGCAACACAAGGTTTATCCATATATATTTTTACCGTATGTGGATCTACTACTTCTACCTTTTTTATTTCCTCGTAGTTTGCAGAAATCTCTGAGTTGCTCTTTGGATCCTTTATAGTTTCAATGGTAAACTTTACGTCCTCTGCTGTAAAATCCTTACCATCATGCCATTTTACATCTTTTTTCAAGTTGAAAGTATAAACCATATTTTTTTCATCATAGGTCCATTTTTCTGCTAAGTCAGGAATTACTTTACTATTTTCATCATGTTTAGTTAAACCTGAAAATATTATTTTATGAATCTCTGCATGCTCATCCAAAGCTGGATTGATTCTAGCATAATCTGTGGCACTACCATAAACTAATTTTTTTTCTTTAGACTCACTAGCTACCTTACTATCATTTTTTGAATTTGTAGATGTTTTTGCTCCACAGCCTATGGCCATAGTTCCTATTAGCACTGCACTTAAAATGCTCAGCACTGTTTTTTTAATCATACTCTACTCCCCCTTAAGTGTTTTATGCATATTATTTTATGCTTAATATTTAAATCTTAATAATTAACTTCATTTAATAAACAGGGCTCTTAGCTTTAGATGGAGTTTTTACTCCATCTGAAGGTTAGAGATCGTTATCCAGGGATGTAACTGCCGTTATCTCCCACTTTGTTAGAAGTGGGAGTGTTACGGCAGATAGTCATCGGATAAAAACTTCATTATATACAAAAAAGGTAGAGAACACTCTTCTCTACCTTCGTGGTATAATCAAATTCGCCTTTTATTCAATTTAAATAATCATTAATACAAATATTAATCCTTTGATTAATATTTAATGATTTAGTAAATTCCTTGTTGCAAACTAATTCATTAACATTCGTATTAATGAATTTTTTTTACAAAATAATTATAACATATGAATAAAAAAAGTCAAACTTTTTAGAAAAATCGTTTGTGTCAAGTTAAAGTGGGCAATTTTATTTCTTAATTTTTCCATTATAAATTCAGTTGAAAATTTTATTCCAAAAGGGCTTCGCCCGCAGCCCGAAAGGGCGCACTTATCCCGTTAACTTTTTATTCAAAATTTTAAAACTATCTATAAATAAGTTCACTAAAATTTTTTTCTTTAAAAAAGCTTTGTATAGCTTTTCTTCCATTAGTCATGGCGCAGCCTGTAAATGGTACTCTTGCTTGTTGTATAGGATAATACTTACTTTTCTTTACCTTCTTATTTACATCAGCTGCTGTTAATGTAATCATCTCTGTTATTGTTTCTAATTTATCATCTGAAACAACTCCTGAACATACCTCATTTATCACATTGTATATTCTTTTACTTGCTTTTTCAGCTAGTATTTTAGCTAAATTATTGGCACCTTTAATAGACCAACTCATTTTTCTTCCTTTCATTCTCTGAGCTAATACATCACATATATTGTGCTCCATTGTACCTAAATTTCTGTATTCTAATCCTTCTGGAGCCTTCGGCATTTTTATTTCTTCCCTTAGCTGATATGGCTTTAATCCTATCTTGTTATCAA
>NZ_CABDWS010000133.1 GCF_901447495.1 Haloimpatiens lingqiaonensis | reverse complement strand
GATTCCTGAAAATATGAAAATTAAAGATAAAAAATAAATTAATCCTAGTAAAGCATATTCTTGCCTTACTAGGATATTTTAATACTATTCTTGGAATTATTAAAGGTGCTAAAACTTTGACGCTTACATATAAACTTTAAACTTACATTCTTAATAGCTCAACTTTCGCATATAAATTTTAAACTCACATTAGATAAATAAAATTTCTTAATTTAAAATTCACATTTTTACGTTATAACTACGAAAGTTGGATTAATAACTACCTAATATAACTTATAACATTTTCTTTTCTTCTAGGAGCTCTAGTTTCTCCGGCACCTTTATAGCCAAGAGCAACTCCATAGTATGGCTTATATCCTTCTGGTATGTTTAATTTTCTAGCCACCTCTTCATGGTCAAAAGAAAGTTCAATAAGTCCTATCCAAAGTGAACCTATATCTAAACTTTCCGCTGCAAGAAGCATATTTTGTATAGCAGCAGAGCAATCAGTTAATGGTGAATAAGCATCTTGCTTACCTGATACCACCACTAAAGTTGGTGCTCCATGTGTTAAGTCTAAATCTTTATTATTTGCCATATTTCTAAAGCCTTCATCTGAAGAAGTTTTTAATTTTTCCTTTGCCACATTGCTCATAAGCCCAATTAGCTCTCTGTCTTGAATAACAGTAAAGTGCCATGACTGAGCATTACAACCAGAAGGAGCATAGGTACCTGCTTCTAAGATTGCCTGTAATTCTTCTTCTTTTATTTGTTCCTTTTTATAATCTCTTATACTTCTTCTTTTCTTTATGTTTTCTATAACAGTATTCATGTAAATTCCTCCTGTCACATATTATTTGCAATTTTACAAAGATCAACACTTACTTTTCTAAAAAAATTTCTAAAAAAAAGCTTCTTTTTTTAATCTCTCCAACATTTTCCTCTACCCAATAAATCAAGTTTACTAATCTATGAGAAACTATAAAGTTATCATGAACGCTTTCAAGGGCATTAAATTAAAATGACATTAACAGATCTATCAGTAACTATAAAGTTATCATAAACCTGCTTATTAAAATAATATAGCTGTATAATTAATTAAATCCTGTAAAGTAACTAACATATTACTAATTAATTATACAGCAATAATTCAAAATGTAAACATTTTTTGCATACTCAGCCTATAATTTATAAAATTAATGAACCGTCCCCAGGTTGTCCTGCTAAATACTAATAAATATAATGAACCGTCCCCAGGTTGTCCTATTCCGACAATTGAGTCTATATCATATATTCATAAGATTTTATTAAAAAAAAATTATGTGATTTACTCAATTAATTTCTATAAAGTAATTAACATATTACTAATTAATTATACAGCAATAATTCAAAATGTAAACATTTTTTGCATACTCAACCTATAAATGATCTATAAAATTAATGAACCGTCCCCGGGTTGTCCTGGTTTTAAACCTCAAATTTTTTGCATCTTTCATATATTTCTTCGTACACTTGCGCCTTGATGTAAGCTCCTTCTTCCCTGTAATCTTCCTTCACAATATTACAAGTTTCATGAAGCATAGAAACCATAGCCTGCTGGTTATATGGAATAATAAATTCCTTTTGTATAAGTTTTAAGGGAATTTCTTGACCTATAGTTTTTAGCAATAAGTTTAGGTTTTCCCCAGTTGCAGCACTTACTTCTACTATATTCTCATCCTTTAAAAGATTCCTCAAAACTTCTAAGTTAGCTTCAGAAGCTTTATCAATTTTATTAAGAATAATTATGATATTTTTGTTTAACACATTTAACTCTTCTAGCACATCATTAACGGCTTTTATCTGCTCTAAAGCCTCGTTACTTGAAGCATCCACCACATGCAAAAGAACATCAGCTTCTATAACTTCCTCTAAAGTTGACTTAAAAGCTTCTACTAACTCATGAGGAAGTTTACTTATAAATCCAACAGTATCCGATAAGGCAATCTTTCTATTATCCTCTAGAGATATAGCCCTTACAGTAGTATCTAAGGTAGCAAAAAGCATATCTGCCTCAAACACTCCATTTTTTAAATTACTGTTACAAGATGAAATCTCACAAAGCTTATTTCGTAGGGTAGACTTACCTGCATTAGTATACCCCACCAAGGCCACTTTGCTTATATTTCCATTATTTCTATTTTCCCTTTGAACTGCTCTATTGGAAACTACTCTTAAAAGTTCCTCTTTAATATCCTGTATTCTTTTTTCTATATATCTTCTATCTGTTTCAAGCTTCTTTTCGCCAGCTCCTCTTGAACCTATACCACCTTTAACACCTACGCCACCTTTTATCTTATCAAGATCTGCACCAAAACCTCTTAGCCTTGAAAGTCTATGCCTAAGTATAGCTAGCTCTACCTGCAATTTCGCTTGCTTACTTTTAGCCCTTTTTGCAAATATTTCTAATATCAATGTGGTTCTATCTATTACCTTGCATCCAATTCTTTCTTCAAGATTTCTAACCTGTGATCCAGATAATTCATCATCAAAAACCACAAGATTTGCATTTTTAATTTGCCTTAAATAAGCTAATTCTTGAGCCTTTCCTTGACCTGTATAATAAGCTGAATCTATTCTATTCTTTTTCTGAAAAACCTTATATACAGGAAGTACTCTACAAGCCTCTGCAAGTCCCTGAAGCTCCTCTAAACTCTCTTCGCTATCTGTGCTGACTAAAATTGCTCTTTCAACGCCTTCCTCACACACTTCAATCTCTGAAATAATTTTATCTACATACTCAATTTTATCTCTAAACTGAAAATCCATAGACTTTTTAATACTTAAATTTTTAAATTCACTACAAATTAAAGTTTTATCATATACATCACATAAACCTATATTTACCTTAACATCTCCAGTATTCTCCTTAACTCCAATGGATACCACAGCATCTAATTTCATATCTAAAAGAGCTGATATGTCTAGTGAAGAAAGCTTAGGATTTCCACTAGGATGAGTGTGAATTACCCTAATACCGCTAAGTCTTTTCCCTCTATCCTCAATAAATGGCATCTGGGCGCTTCTACTGTCACCAACTATAACGCTAAGAATTTTTCCCTTTCTATCTATAGCTACACTTATTTCCCTTTTTATTATGCTAGTAATCTTATTCATTTCATCTACCAATTCATAAGTAAAAATACTATATTTATCTATACTTATATCATATAAATTTTCAATTCTTTCTAAAATAGATTTTCTTATACCATCAGTATTTCCTTGTATCATAAAATCACCCCTATTTAAATTTAGTAAATAATCTAAGTTCTTTTTTCATTGAAAGTTTTGCTCCATAGGGAGCTTAAAATTATTCTCCGTGAATATAGCCACCACTGCATTCTCATTTAATGTACAATGGAAATTTTACGTTAAGCAGCCATCAGATAAACTAATCTGTAATTGTTTTAATATATTTGTTAAAAATAACGTATTCTCATCCAAATTCTCATTTTCATAACCCCCTTATAAATTAGGAACAAGCTCCATGTGCTCCCGTTTATTTTAGTTATAAAAAAACTGCAGTTACCCTAGAATAAATATCTAGAAGCATACTGCAGCCTTTAGCATAACCTTTGAAAATAAATATAAAAAACCGTAGATTTCTCCACGGTTAATTAACTTATTATATTAACAAAACCGCAGTTTATATATCTGCGGTCAATTACATATATAATATTAGCAAAAAACAACTCATAAATATAAATATCAATATCTTTAAGTATCACTACTTTTAAATATCAATACTGTTATATATTAATATAATGTTGCTTGTATTAAACACAATTTAACTCATACAAACACAAGCCACACTCATTATGATAAATTGCTAATAAATTATAAGAACTTTCTCTGACAGCAGACTGCATATTTTATTGTTAAATTATTTCTCAACTTATTTCCAAATATTAAATTAATCATTTTACAGTCTCCTTTCAGACAGTTTCCATTAATATGATTTATATTATATATTATACAATGGTAGTATTATATTGTAAAGCCCATAGACAAAATAGCAGAGATTTAGCACCTAAATTCCAGTAAAAATTTTATTTTTACTGGAATTGTATCTTTTTACATTTACTTAAAGGGCTGGTAAGCCCGCAGACCGATAGGTCGCAAAAATAGATACACTTACCCCTA
>NZ_CABDWS010000132.1 GCF_901447495.1 Haloimpatiens lingqiaonensis | reverse complement strand
AATTTTAATTACTATTTTATTTTAATAAGTATCATATAACTTTTCGAAAGGCTCCGCCTAAAAGATTATAAGCGCTTTTTTATTTATAAATTAAAGATTTTCTGAATAAAATGAAGAAAATCCACATTATTTGATATTTGATATTTGATATCTGATATTTATATATTTAGCCTGGCTATCGCCAATAAAAGATTTAATTTAAGCCCAAAAGATAGCTAACACAATTTCACGTTGTGAAATTGTGTTAGCTATCTTTCTTACATTCTAAAATTTTTCGTAATGCAATGAAGAAAAATTATCCTTCTCTAGCCCTCTGGTCCTCTAGCACACTAGCACACTAATTTTGGCCCTCTAGCACACTGGCAAACTAGCCCACTGAAAATTGTGACTTCCGTCACAATTTACTTATTTCCCGAATGCAACTACTACCTGATTCTTTAGCATATCCCAAATTCCCTGGTCTTCCATGCCTAATCTCCAAAGAGCAATGCCCTTAATGCCCATTTGGTAGGCCTTATCTATTTTAGCTTTAATACTTCTAGTATCTTCAAACCAAACTTCGTGATTTTCTCCCTTTTCATCTGTATATGCAAAGGTTGGAGTTTGAGTTTTTTCATCAAATATTATTTCCCTGTTGTACTTTTTAGCTAAATTAACTGCCATGTCATAGGTAACATAAGTATTTCTTCCTGTAGTTAAGTTAAAATCAAATCCAAATACAGAAACTGCTGCAACTACGTTTTCCCTCGGCATTTTTGTTATGGTATATCCTATTACCCTTTCCATCCATCCTATAGAAACCACAGGCCCCGGACCACTTCCTGGCCATCCGTGTTCATTATAAAGCATTATAACTGCTTCATCTAAAGCATTTCCTATTCTTCCATAGTTAAAAGGATCCGAAAAAGGATTAAAGGGTTCATCGCTTACCCTAGCTGGAAGAGCTGCTGACACATAGTATCCTTCAACTTTAAGCTTTCTAGAAAGTTCCTCATAAAATAGTGATAACTTATCACTGTCCTTTAAGTACACATCTTCTATGTCCATATTGACACCGTCAAAATTATACTTTCTTAATAACAACAGTATATTGTTTATGAAAGCTCCTCTAGTTTCAGGCGTTGAGACCATTGTACTTACCAATTCCTTAGCTAAAGTAGTACCGCCATCCCTGTATAATAAATTATGAACTGTAGCTAATACTTTAACATTACTTCTATGCCCTATTAATACTATATTTTTTACATACTCATCTGTAAAATCTCCAAATTTTTCTATATTAGTAGCATCCTTAGGATCTATCCTAAACAAAAATAAGCCAAGCTCTGGAATACTATTTTTATTATCTACAAATGATTGATAAGAGCTTGGAAGAGCCGGTCCTTCTTCCCTAGTATAATAGCCCAGTATAGTACTTATAGGTTTTTCTACCCAATATACATTGAAGTTTGCTTGTGCCTTAGGTATCCATCCAAATTCATCATTATAAAGTTTTACTTTATACCATCCATCTCTAGAACCTACCATTTGCATTTTCGAATTTATAGCCATCTTTTGTAATTCTCTATAGGAATAATCTGGTCCTGATCTCACACTTATATTATCTACCTTAGCTACTACTTCACTATAAAAAGGTATTTTTAGTGATTGACCAATATAAAGATTTGTACTTTTTAATCCGTTTAATTTGTTAATGCTTTCCACTGTAGTATTTAAAGTTTTAGCTATATCATATAGGGAATTCTTTGGTTGAACTACATAAAAAGTAGCTGGTATATAAATCTTTTGCCCCGCATATATTGTGTTGCTCTTCAACTTATTATAATCTCTTACCCCACTAGGAGTTATATTGAATTTTATAGCTATAGAATAAAGACTATCTCCAGGTTTTACATAATAAATAACTGGCAGCATGTTATCCTTCCTAAAAATTATTTCTCCTTACTATACTATGCTTTTATAGTAAAATAAGTTATGTTATAAAGTAACTCTATAACATTTTCCTAAAAATTTTTAGGGGGAAAACTGCTGCCAGTATACTATTTTTAAAATAAATTAATTTTATTTTCTTGAACTAATTTGTTCAATTCTAATTTTATTTCCTTGAATTAGATTGTTCAATTCTAACTTTATTTCCTTTTATTTTTATTCCGTTAACTTTGTTAATAACTTTTTCACTTAATTCTATTGGTACTTCTATAAAAGAATACTTTTCATATATGTCGATTTTTCCTATTTCTTTACCCTTTATTCTAGCTTCTCTAGCTATATTATTTACAAAATCTCCAGTAGTAACCTTTTGCTTTCTTCCTAGGTTTACAAATAATCTTGACATTCCTTCTTCTGCACCATTTTCTTTTGCTGAACCTTCAATATTATTTTCTAATTCTTCACTTTTATTATCTCTGGATTCCATGTACATTTTTAAAAGTCCCGCAGCTAAAACTGTTTCATTAAGACCATCCTTAGTTAACTGTTTAATATAATCATAGTATTTGCTAGGAACCTGCTCTGCTACAACTTCTTTTACATCTTGAAGAAAACGCTCAGCTTTTATTTCTTCTACTTGTTCTTTGCTAGGAATTTTATCTTCAGATATCTTCATTTTAGTATATCTTTCTATTTCTCTTAGCTTTCTTATTTCCCTTGAAGATACAAAAGTAAAGGCCTTTCCTTCTCTTCCAGCACGTCCTGTTCTACCTATTCTATGAACATAGTACTCTTCAAATTGTGGTAAATCGTAATTAAATACTGCTTCAACATCATCTACATCTATACCTCTTGCAACCACATCTGTAGCTACTAGTATTTGCATAATGCCTTTTCTAAATTTATTCATAACCTTATCTCTTTGGTTTTGGCTTAAATCTCCATGAATTGCATCTGCAAAAAGTCCTCTTGATTGTAGTTGAACTACTAATTCATCTACCATTTTCTTTGTATTACAAAATACAACTGCAAGTTTTGGGTTAGATATAACCATTAATCTAGTTAATAGTTCTACTTTATCCTTTTGTTTTACTACAAAATATTTTTGCTCTATGTTAGAAGTTGAAAGTTCCTTTTTTACTACTTTTACTAACTTAGGCTCCTTTTGATACTTTTTAGTTATGTCTAAAATAGCCTTAGGCATAGTAGCAGAAAATAAAAGTGTTTGTCTTTCCTCTGGTGTTTCTTTAAGTATAGTTTCTATATCTTCTACAAAACCCATATTAAGCATCTCGTCTGCTTCATCTAATGCCAACATGTTTATGTCATTTAACTTAAGCGTACCTCTTCTCATGTGATCCATAACTCTTCCTGGAGTTCCTACTACCACTTGAGTTCCTCTTTTAAGTTCTCTTATTTGTGCATCTATTGATCCACCACCATATATAGGTGTTACTTTTAACTTTCTTTTATGAGCAGAAAGTTTTTTCATTTCCTTTGCAAACTGCATTGCAAGTTCACGAGTAGGACAAAGTATTATACTTTGAAGTTTTTTACTTTCATCATCTATTTTTTCTATTATAGGAATTCCTATAGCTGCTGTCTTTCCTGTACCTGTTTGTGCTTGACCTATAACATCTCTTCCTTCTAATACATAAGGAATAGCTTTATATTGAATAGGTGTTGCTTCCTTATATCCCATCTCTCCTATGGTTTTTTTCATTTCATCAGATAATTGTAATTGTTCAAATTCAAAATTAGTATTTTCTTTCATTCTTTATTTCCTCTCCAAATTTATTTGCATACACTAGAGCTCTATCAAGTTATAAACACCGCTATTAAGCACTATTAACTCTTATTGGATGTACCTATACCCTACGCTCCATTGTTCAAAAGCCTTTGGAAATACTTCTTTTGTTCCTGATAACTTCCAATAAGATCACTATTATTTAAGTAAATTTACATTTACTTTGTAATTCACAAAATAAAAAACGATACTCTAATGAACATCGTTTTTATTATATATAAATAACCAAAATATATTCACTTTAAATGCATACTAATTTAAGATAACATATTAAATACGTCATGTCAATGATTCTGGAACGCTAACAGAGATTTAGCACCTAAATTCCAGTAAAAATTTTATTTTTACTGGAATTGTATCTTTTTACATTTACTTAAAGGGCTGGTAAGCCCGCAGACCGATAGGTCGCAAAAATAGATACACTTACCCCTACCCCACGAAATCTT
>NZ_CABDWS010000131.1 GCF_901447495.1 Haloimpatiens lingqiaonensis | reverse complement strand
CTTAACTGCCTGGACTTTATAATCCTGGTCATAACGTTTTTGTGCCATGATAAGCACCTCCTTATTCTCTTAATTATATTTTGAATTATACGAGAATAAGGTGTCAACTTTATTTATACAACATCATAATTGAATAGTAGGCTCATTTTTATGGGGTTGTTGCACTAACAATAAATACTGCAATATATTGTATTTAGATTTCTTAATGCAACACCCCTCTTTAATCTAGTTGTTGGATTTCATCCCTTAAAATAATTATACTTACTTTTATTTTTTTACTTATATTCTGATTATATACACTATTATTTTTTTTCAAATTCATCTAAACTAACTCCCGCTTTTTCTTCAATCCATCCCATTCTATTGGTCGGTTTTTCATTCATGTGATAATCTTCAAATTCCTTAGCTTTTAATAGACGCTTATAAAACAAAGCCATAATAAAATAATGTTTAAAATTAAATATACAAATGCAAGAACAACCACTTCCAAATATTTTTTTAAATCTCCTTCCAAAATATTTTGAAAAAGCTTGTACTCTACAACCATTACTCAATGTTTTTCTATTTTCTTGTTTAAAAATTTTCAAATATTGATATAATCTAAATATATACTAAAACCATATGAGGTGTTTTTATGATTAATTTTTCTAGAGAAGATTTAAAAAGATTATGCTATAGTTCTACCTTTGAAAAAGGGAAAGAATATTATAAGCAAAATAGAATATCAAACTTTTTCATAGAGGATATAGAAGATGACTATAGTAACCCTTGTGAAAGAATTTCAGCTAATGTAACTGGTTCTAATGGAAATATCTATAATTGTATGGCAGTGCTCTTTAAAGAACATCGTAATAAACTTCGCCTTTCTAGTTGTTTTTGTAATTGTGACGCTTTTGCGAAATATGAGGGATTATGTAAACACTCAGTAGCATTACTTTTAAAATATATAGATTTATATAATGAAAACAAAAAAACAAAAAAAAGTGTAAATAATAATGAATCAGTTGATATTACTAATTTTATAAACTCAATAAAAAATGGATTAGATTACATCAATTCATATAAAAAGGAATTAGAATTAGACATAATAATAACTGTAGACAGAACTGAATCCGACTATTGCCGTGATCAATTTTATATGGAATTAAAAATAGGTGAACAAAAAAAATATGTAGTAAAAAACTTGAAAGAATTTATAGAGGCAGTTATTTCTTTGCAAACCTTAGAATTTGGCAAAGGCTTTACTTACGACCCGCAATGCCATACCTTTAAAGAAGATAATAAAAAAATCATTGGGCTAATTCAAGAAATATACGAAACTCAAACAAGTATTAACTACTCTATAGGTTTCTACAATAACCATGCAAAATTTTTCAAGGGTAAACAAGTTTCTTTAAATGAAATACAATTTAAAAGACTTCTTTCCTTTTTAGATAATACTAGTTTTACTTTGAAGCTTAACAACAAAACTTTTGAAAATATAAGTATAGTTCATGAAAATTTACCTATAGAACTGCAACTAAGCGGAAACCATAAAAATATACTATTGCTTCAAAAAAATCCACCATTTTTCCCACTAACTAATGATGGAAAATATTTTTTATGCGGAAATAAAATATATGCACCAACCAAAGATCAAATTAAGTATTACATACCCTTTCACAATAAGTTTTTAACAAAAAATCCTATAGTAATACCTAGAAGTAACTGGGGAGATTTTTCGGAATATATAATACCTTTTGTAAAAAACATAACTTCAAACATTGAAATTAATAATGAAATAAAAGATTACATACTTAAAGAACCTTTGGAAAGCAATATATACCTAGATAAAATTGATAATTATATAGTTGCCAATTTACAATTTAAGTATGGTATCCATAAAATAAACCCTTTAAAAGAGGAAAATAATAGTGAAATTATTATTATAAGAGAAAAGGAAAAGGAACTAGAAATCTTAAATATATTAAAAAATCATGGTTTTGAAAAGGAAACTACTTCTTTAATTCTTAAAGATGAAGAGGCTATAGTGGACTTCTTGTATATGGGTATAGACAAACTGCAAAATATAAGCAATTTATTTTACTCTGACGATTTTAAAAATATGAAAGTTCACAGTTCTTCTAGTATAAAATCCTCTTTAAGAATAAATGATGCTGATCTTCTTGAAATTTCCTTTAGCTTGGATAACATAGATAACAATGAGCTTGTGGATATTTTTAATAGCATAAAAACTAAAAAGAATTATCATAAACTAAAAAATGGAAGTTTCATACTATTAAATTCTTTAGGTCTTGAGGATTTTACCAAAACCATTGACTACCTAGGAATTAAAAACTCCCAACTTGGTGATGAAAAAATTTTACTTAGTAAATATAATGCTTTATATTTGGACCAAAAATTTAAAAATAATGAAATTGTTGAAGTTGAAAAAAACAATAAATTTAGAGAAATCATAAACAATATAAAAGAAGTACAGGAAAGTGATTTTAAAGCTCCAAAACACATACAAAATGTATTAAGAGATTATCAAAAGACTGGATTCAAGTGGCTTAAAACATTAGCACACTATGGCTTTGGAGGCATACTAGCTGACGAAATGGGCCTTGGAAAAACCCTTCAAGCTATTGCATTTATAGCTTCTAGAGAAAAGGAGGATAAAAATAAACCTGCTTTAGTGGTATGTCCAACTTCACTTATGTATAACTGGGAAAGTGAAATACAAAAGTTTGCTCCAGAGCTTAAGGTAGAAGTTATCTGTGGTAATAAAGAGTTAAGAACTGAAAAAATGAAAAACATTAATAATGTAGACGTAGTAATTACTTCTTATCCCCTTATGAGAATAGATACAGATGAATATAAAGATATAACTTTCAGCTACTGCTTTTTAGATGAGGCACAAGCTATAAAAAATCCTCATTCTCAAAGTGCCCATGCTGTAAAAGACTTAAAAGCAAAGGGACGTTTTGCCTTAACCGGTACCCCTATAGAAAATTCTCTTACTGAACTTTGGTCCATATTTGACTTTATAATGCCAGGCTATCTTTTAAACCACACTAAATTCAGGACTTTATATGAAAATCCTGTAGTAAAACATAAAAATGAAAAAGCATTAAAGGAACTGAATAACCATATAAAACCTTTCATTCTTAGAAGGCATAAAAATGATGTTATAAAGGAACTTCCTAAAAAGATAGAGCATACAGTTATTGTGGACTTATGTGATGAGCAAAAGAAACTTTATGCTTCTTATGTTAATTCCTTCAAAAATGAAATTGATGAAGAAATAAATGAAAATGGATTTAACAAGAGCAAATTTAAAATTCTATCACTTTTAACAAGACTAAGACAAATTTGCTGCCATCCATCAATATTCGCGGAAAATTACAAAGGTGAAAGTTCTAAAATAACAGCACTTTTAGATATATTGAACAATGTCTTAGAAGAAGGTCACAGAGTTTTAATATTCTCACAATTTACATCAATGCTTAAAAATATTGCTGAAGAATTAAATTACAAGAAAATAGATTATATGTACTTAGATGGTTCTATAAAAAGTGAAGATAGAATCAGCATGGTAAATGAGTTTAATGGTGGAAAATGTAGCGTGTTTTTAATTTCTTTAAAAGCCGGCGGAACAGGCTTAAATTTAACTGGAGCAGACACAGTTATTCACTTTGACCCTTGGTGGAACCCTTCTGTGGAAAATCAAGCTTCCGACAGAGCTCACAGAATAGGTCAAGAAAAAACTGTAGAAGTTATAAAGCTAGTAGCTAAAGGCACCATAGAAGAAAAAATTCAAAAGCTTCAAGAAAAGAAAAAAGATATATTTAATATGACCATTGAAAATGCTTCAGATGTGAATGTTTTAGGAAAGATGACTGAGGAAGAGATAAAAGAATTGTTTCAATTACAAATGTAATTTAAGAAGTACCCATATTGAAGATTTTTCAAATTGGGTACTTCTTACTTGCATATTAAATTTTAAAAATAAATTTTTAATAGCTTAACTTTCGCATACAAACTTTAAACTTACATTTTTAATAGCTTAACTTTCGCATATAAACGTAAGCGTCAAAAATTAAGTATCTAGAAAACATACCCTCTCATTGATAAACTTAAGTAAAAGATTATCAATGGGAGGTTTACTTATGTATAAAAAATTAGATAATGATGCTTGGGAGGAATATTTAA
>NZ_CABDWS010000130.1 GCF_901447495.1 Haloimpatiens lingqiaonensis | reverse complement strand
TACTGACAACCTCCCGTGTGATTAATTGAGTAATAACTTTTATATATCACGGAAACCGTCGGTGTGCCATATTTATTTTTTGGTAGCATTACCAATTTGACTTTTTATTTTGCAGAACTAAAGTTATAATTAAGTATAAGATAGTTGAAAATTTTAATGTGCATAATTGGGTCTATAGTGATTTAAAAGGTCATTAATACATAAGTAATATCACATAAATTTAAAGGAGTGATAAAATGGTACTGCAGATGTTTGAATTTATAGATGAAGTTGTGGGTATTTTAGATAAGTGGAGAGATGATTTAGATCATGCAGCAAACAATATAGAAAAATACCTAGAACAGATGATAGTAGATGATATTGAAGGGTATTTAAATATAAGTTCAAGGGTGAAATCTTCATCAAGTTTAAAAGAAAAAATTCTTAGAAATAACTATTATAAAAAGTATAATCAGCCAAAAGAATTATTTGAGCACCTATCAGATTTAATAGGAGTTAGAATTGAATGCAGATTTATAGAAGATGAAAATAAAATGTATAAGCTTATAAAGAAAAACTTCAATATGGTTCATGAGGATGGGCTTTATTACAATAAGTTAAATCCCAACATAAGATTGGATTTAAGAGGAAAACAGCCTCAGACACAAAAAAATGGGTGTGAAATATATAGAATAGACGGCGTGTATGAGGTTGAAAACACAAAGATCAACTTCGAGCTTCAAATAAAATCATTGGTAGATATATTTTGGGGTGAAATAGAACATAAGATTATATATAAAAATTACAATTATATGTTAGTAGATAAGTTTATGAAGGAAATGATGGATTCTATAAGAAAAAACCTTTCAATGATAGATAATCAGCTGCTTATACTATATAACCAGTTTAATAAAACAAATTCTTTAGATGCTGCTGTTCGTAAACACCAAATGGAAATGATGCTTTCAAAAATAATTTATGATATTTTCTCATCTAAAATTAAAAAGGACATTGGTTTTATAATGGATTTTAGAAAATCCTGCGATATAATAATGGAATACATATTTAGAACAAATAATGCTGAACATTTAGATGATTACAATGAAACATTGCTAAAAACATTGAATAGATTAAATGATATCAGCAAGGATCAAGTAGATTTTAATAGCAAAATAACTTTTGAAAGAGAAATAGAATTTAATGATGAATTTTCAACTGTGATAGGAGAGTCTATACTAGGTAATATAAATTCTGATTTTAACTGGAATTTATTTTTTAGAATGCTATTTCAAATTGAATTAGGAAACAACGCAGAAGATTTTGAGAACTTTATAAGTTTCCTAAAATATAGGTTTGGTGATAAAAAAGTATTCAAGCAGCTATATTATCATTTTAAAGAAGAAGAAGCTGATAATATAAGGGAAAGAATAATTATGGAAATAGCAAATAGTTTTAAAGAAATAAACTCTATAGAATTTATATATGAAGAAAAGATAGAGAATATCAATAAAATAACAATGTATATGGTAAAAGTAATATGCAGAAATATAAGTTCCTACGAACAGTGGATAAAAACAGAAGAAGGATTCATGAAGCTGTTAAGATTAAAGATATTTGGTGAATTTGGCTATGAAATAGAAATGAAAGATATTTGGAAATTAATCAGTAGATTTAAGGAATGCTGCAATAATATAAATGCTAGCAAAGAACTTTTAAGTTATGTAAATAATTTAGAAAAAGCTAGTGAGGTTAGAAAAGAAGCCGTTCTAAAAGTTATTCAATCATTATAAAGTATGCAGTGTAAAATTTAAATAGTGAATTAACAAAAGTGTCAACGATAAAGATTATTATTATATAATTATTATTGTTGACATTTTTATCACAAAGTAGTATATTGAAACTGTACTTAATAAGTATACATTAAGTTGCGTAATAAAATTAACTATAAAAATTGAAGCTAATGAAAAGATAAATATATATTATTGGGTCACTAAAGAAACTTTTAAGGAAATAATACTATACCAAACCATACCAAAAAGGTTTAAATTATAAGGAGGATCTCTTATGTCAGTATGTGGAAACTGTAAAACTTGTGCGTCAGCAGATAAAGTATTGGAAGGATTTATATCAAAAATGGATTTGGAGACTTCACACCACAGGGTAGAAGCCCAAAAGGTTAAATGTGGATTTGGACAAAAGGGAGTTTGTTGCAGATTGTGTGCTAATGGACCTTGCAGAATCACACCAAAATCACCAAGAGGAGTATGTGGTGCCAATGCAGACACTATAGTAGCTAGAAACTTCTTAAGATCAGTGGCAGCTGGAGCTGGATGTTACCTTCATATAGTAGAAAGCACTGCAAGAAATTTAAAAGCTTTAGGTGAATCTAAAGGAAAATTAAAAGGAGAAGCTGCCCTAAATAGATTAGCTGAAATGTTCCAAATAAATGAATATGATATGCATAAAAAAGCTGTTTTGGTTGCAGATGCAGTTTTAAAAGACTTATACAAGCCAAGATTTGAAAAAATGGATATAGTTGAAAAGATGGCTTACAAGCCAAGATTCGAAACTTGGAAGAAGCTTAACATATTACCAGGAGGAGCAAAATCAGAAGTATTTGACGCTGTAGTAAAGACTTCTACAAACTTAAGCAGTGATCCAGTAGAAATGCTTTTACATTGCTTGAATCTAGGCATATCCACAGGACTTTATGGACTTACACTTACAAACCTTTTAAACGATGTTATGCTTGGAGAGCCAGTTATAAGACAAGCTAAGGTTGGATTTAAAGTTATAGACAAGAACTATATAAACATAATGATAACAGGACATCAGCACTCAATAATAGCTCATCTTCAAGACAGATTAATAGAAGATGATGTGGTGGAGAAGGCTAAAAAAGTTGGAGCTAAGGGCTTTAGATTAGTAGGATGTACTTGCGTAGGACAAGACTTACAGTTAAGAGGAGAGCACTATAAAGAAGTATTCTCAGGTCATGCAGGTAATAACTTTACCAGTGAAGCATTAATAGCCACTGGTGCCGTGGATGCTGTAGTATCAGAGTTTAACTGTACACTTCCAGGTATTGAGTCTATTTGTGAAGAGTTTAAGGTTAAAAATATCTGTTTAGATGACGTAGCAAAGAAAGCTAATGCGGAATATGTGAAGTATTCTTTTGAAGAAAGAGAAAAAATCAGTGAATATATAATAGAAAAATCTATAGAAAGCTATAAAGAAAGATGTGGAGAAGTTAAGGTAAATATACCAACAAATCATGGTTGTGATGATGTTATAACAGGTGTAAGTGAAATCTCTCTTAAAAACTTCCTAGGTGGAACATGGAAGCCACTATTAGACTTAATAGCTTCTGGAAAAATTAAAGGGGTAGCTGGAGTTGTTGGCTGTTCTAACTTAACAGCTATGGGACACGATGTGTTTACAGTAGAGTTAACTAAAGAACTTATAAAGAGAGACATTATAGTGCTTTCAGCAGGATGCTCAAGCGGAGGACTTGAAAATGTAGGACTTATGTCACCATCAGCTGCAAAACTTGCTGGAGACAACTTAAGAGAAGTGTGTGAAAGCTTAGGAATTCCACCAGTTTTAAATTTTGGACCATGTTTAGCTATAGGAAGACTTGAAATTGTAGCTACAGAGCTTGCTAAAGAATTAGGAATAGACATTCCACAGCTTCCATTGGTATTATCAGCACCACAATGGTTAGAAGAGCAAGCTTTAGCAGATGGAGCCTTTGGGTTAGCTCTTGGCTTACCTCTACACCTTGCTATATCACCATTTATAGAAGGAAGTAAGGTAGTAACTACAGTGTTGACAGAATCTCTTAAAGATTTAACAGGAGGTAACTAACAGTTACAAATAAGTTATAAAAAGTTATAATTCTCTGTAAAGTTTTACAACTTTTAACTTAGAAAATTGTTGACAGCCTCCCATGTTCGTAAAGAGCATGGAGAGATGTACGAGATACATCCAAAATCCTTTGAATTGCTGGAAACCCCTAAAGCTAACTAAACTACAACGCAAGGATGAAAAAGGCCTAAGCGTGATAGTTGCGAAAGCGGAAAAAATTAGTTAGATGGCATAAGGTTAAATCCTAAGTGCGCCAATCTTATGGTTAAAAACCGTTAGGTTGCGATAATGGGCAATCAGCAGGTAAGCCTCGAAAAGAGGAAACTTCAACGACTATCCTGTGATGGGAGTACACTACAAGCTATTGGTAGTGGAAGTGGAGGACACC
>NZ_CABDWS010000129.1 GCF_901447495.1 Haloimpatiens lingqiaonensis | reverse complement strand
GGAAGGAATAAACGCTGAAAGCATCTAAGCGTGAAGTCCACCTCAAGATTAGATTTCCCATAGCGTAAGCTAGTAAGACTCCTGGAAGACTACCAGGTTGATAGGTCGGAGGTGTAAGCATGGTAACATGTTCAGCTGACCGATACTAATAAGTCGAGGGCTTGATCAAAAGATAATTGACAGTTGACAATTGACAATTGACAATTAAAAGATTCTTCCACACTGTGCAATTTTGAAAGAACAATAAGTTCTTTTTTAGTAAGCTAGTCCGTTAAACTCTAGTAACTAGGTAAGCTGCGCAGCAGCTAATTACTAGCCCTCTAGACGCTAGCCCACTAGCACACTAAGAAAAATCTGGTGATTATGGCTTGAAGGTAACACCCCTTCCCATTCCGAACAGGACGGTTAAGCTTCAAAGCGCCGATGGTACTGCAGGGGAAGCCCTGTGGGAGAGTAGGTCGTCGCCAGGTTAATGGATCTTTAGCTCAGTTGGTTAGAGCAACCGGCTCATAACCGGTTGGTCCGGGGTTCGAGTCCCTGAAGGTCCACCATATGGGGGATTAGCTCAGCTGGGAGAGCACCTGCCTTGCACGCAGGGGGTCAAGGGTTCGAATCCCTTATTCTCCACCAAAAAGACAGTCATATTTGACTGTCTTTTTTATTTTTTGTAGGCCTGCTTTTGTAGGCCTGCCATGATTGATTTGTAAGCAGAAGTTCCATATGAGAATATAATGCCCTAAATTAGCGTAGTTTAATTAAGCTAAGGATTCATTTAAAAAGTTTACCTTATTTAAATATAAATTTTTACATGGAAAAATAAACGATTGTGATAAAATATAAGTGCTATGATAAAATTTTAGAGAATAGTAATATTAAACTACATGGGGGACATTCAATGGAAAATTTAAAGATACTTATTGTGGAAGATGATATTAACATAAATAACATGATAAAAGAAGCTTTGTGTAAGGAAGGATACGAAGTAGAGCAAGCGTTTCATGGGCTTGAAGGAGTAGAAAAATTTGTAAAATACAATTATAACATGGTAATCCTTGATATAATGATGCCTGTGATGGATGGAATTGAGGCTATGGGTAGAATTAGACAAAAAAGCAAGGTGCCTATTATAATACTTTCTGCAAAGGGAGAAGATAGTGATAAAATTATTGGCCTTGGTATGGGAGCTGATGATTATATAGTGAAGCCTTTCTCAGTACCAGAGCTTATTGCTAGGGTTAAGTCAAATATAAGGAGATCTATTTATTATAATGAAAGAGAAGCTAACATTAAGGACAAGGTGTATAAATATGGGAATGTAGAATTTAACTTGAATAATTATATAGTTCTCAAAGAAGGAAAGGAACTTGCAATGAGCATATATGATAGAGGAAAAGGTATTGAAAAAAGCCAAATTTCTCAGATTTTTAATCGATTATATACACAAGAAAAGTCTAGAAATAGAAAGTTGCAAGGTAGTGGACTTGGGCTTACTATTGTAAAAAAATTAGTTGAAGGTATGAATGGCTCGATAGAAGTTCAGAGTATTCCTTATGATAAGACAAGCTTTATAATAACACTTCCTAAAGCAAATTAAATTCTGATTTAATAAATTTGTAATAATTACGTAGTTTTGATTTAAGGATTATCCTTTATTATTGATAACAAGGGATAATCCTTAATTATTAAAGGGGGTAATTTTAATGGAACATGTATTAAAAACGTACAATCTTACAAAAAGATACAGTGGAACAACTGTAGTTGATAATGTAAATATAAATATTAAAAAGGGAGAAATATACGGATTTTTAGGAAGAAATGGAGCTGGAAAGACAACTACATTGAGAATGATAATGGGGCTTATTAATCCTACAAAAGGCGAATGTGAGATTTTCGGTAAGAAAAATGCTGATAGAGATGTATTTGGAAGAATAGGAGCTATAATTGAAACACCAGGATTTTATCCAAATTTAACAGCAAGAGAGAATCTTGATATACACAGAAGGATGATGGGAATACCTAATAAGGAATATATTGTTGAAGCTTGTTGCTAGTTTTGTATTTTTAATATATAAACCAATAAGGGCATATATACCTTTTCCACTTCCAGTGATATCTAATCTTATGCTTGTAAAGGACACTTATAAATTTATCGATGACATTTCAATTATGTCAAGTGCTGTTATCATAGTAGTTGTAATGTTTATAGGTGGAATTGTGGGCGGGTGCTTGTACATAAATAAAATGGAAGTTTCATAGAAGTACAGTAAGAAAACACCGTCTGCTTGTCTCAGTGGTAATTAATAAGAATTTTAAATGAAAGAGTTATTAGATAAAGAGTTTGAATAAAGGAGCTGCTGTATTAAGAGTAAATACTATAATATATTGTGCTAATTTTAAAATTGCAAAACAATATATTGCATGTAAATTACTTAATACAACAGCTCTTTAAAAATATTTTTCTACCACTTAGCAGTATGTTCTTCTACTGTACCAAAAAGATTGTTTATATTTAAATCTTTGTTATCCTCATCTACTATTTTCCCAGAAAAATATCCGTAAAGTTGGCAAAAATCTGATTTCACCACTAAAAAGTTAGTTTTCATATGTTTTTCTATAAAAGGAGAAAATAATAAATCTATTTTATTTGAGTTTTTAGTTCGTATATACCACTTGTCCATCATGTTATTTTTATTATATATAAATTCAACATCGTCACTTATCTTTATAATTTTATCATTTATAGTTATAGCATTTTCATTTAAACCGGTGTCATCTGTCCAGCCACTGCCTAAATTAATACCTATATTCAGTCCTTTATGCCTATCTGAAAAAGAACACCAATTCCAAAAGGTATTATAGGGCCATATACCCCTACCAAAGTCTAAAGATGCAAAAGAATTATTAAGTTCAAAAAATATAGGTTTACTTTTACCTATACATAATTCACCTGAAACAGGAAGGCAATTTTGCTTTGATGTAAAATGAAATTTTCGAGTGCTCCAAGGTATAACTATATTTAAAGTTTCATGTTTTGGATTATTATCAATTATAAATTTACCTTTTAAAGTGTTATTACTAAAGTTTGAGCAGTAGACCTGTAATTCTGTTTTATCTTGATTATTAGATATACTTAAGGTGAAATTCTTTTTAGAAATATTTATATTACCATATACTTTATTTGGAAGAGTACAACCTATAGCAAACGGAATTTTAAAACTTTCTTCAGTCTGAGTTTTGTTTTTTATGTCTAATAGATAAATAGAAATTAGTCCTACATAGTCAAAATTAGTGACAGTTATATTGAATAAATAGTCTTGGTTACATATATTCCAGTAGTTGAATTTTTTCTTTCTAAAACAGTGGCCTTTTATATGGCAATTATGCTTTGGATTTCTGCTCCAGCCTACGGAATTAGTATCTAGAGAACTATCTTTAGAACATAAATTATAATCATAATTAGTATTTAATTCTTTTTCTTTAAATGAATAGTTGTTTTGTTGTGATATTCCCATATTTATTGTCTGCGTAAAGTTTATGGAAAGTTAAAAAAACTCTGTTCATTATTTGAGAGATAATTTAGGAAAATAAATAAGATGTAATAGTTAAATGTACTTCTATCTGAAATACCTATAAAATTTACGCATAAACCCCCTTATAAAATGATATTAACTTAGTGGACTTGTTCGCAAAATAATAGATATAACTGAAAAATGAGACTTATCAAGTAAATTTTCTACGAAAAGTCCATGCGTGATTCTAGTCTGTGTATTACAGTATAAATTAAGAATATTCTTAATTTATATAATACCATAAATATAATTTTATTTTTAGGTTTATAGAAATTTAACTAGAAAACTCCAGATTTTTAGTAAGCGAAGGAAGAAAGAGTTTACTAGTAGATGATATTCAACAAAGTAGCGTATATATCAAAATAACTAATCCTGGTGTATCTATATGAGAAAAACGCATTAATAATGAGATATATTAAATAAGTTGATGTTAATTTATTATAATGGCATTTTATTTATAGGATATATAAATTCTTTATGATAAAATAACACATGTCGCTAAGAGATGCGGCAAAAAAATTAAAAACTTAGTTAAAAGATAAAAACAAAAAATCTTGACAAAGTTTTTAAAAAATGATAAGATGGTTAAGTCGCTTGAAGCGGCAAACGAATTGGTCTTTGAAAATTAAACAGAGATGATGATGATAAATCATAAAGTCAGTGAATTTGAGTTTGAGATTGAACTTTAAATTGAGAGTTTGATCCTGGCTCAGGACGAACGCTGGCGGCGTGCCTAACACATGCAAGTCGAGCGATGAAGTTCCCTTCGGGGAACGGATTAGCGGCGGACGGGTGAGTAACACGTGGGCAA
>NZ_CABDWS010000128.1 GCF_901447495.1 Haloimpatiens lingqiaonensis | reverse complement strand
CCCTAACACCAGCCCCCTAGCCCTCTAGCCCCCTAGCCCTCTAATATCGGCCCCCTAATACTCTCCTCTTCCAGTGGAATTTATTTTAGCTTTAACCTTTACATCTATTTGAGCTTGCTCAGAAATAATCTTATTCCAATCTACACCAGTGCGGCGGCCATATTTGGAAGCAGCCACTCTTCCTAGTTCTAAGCAGTCTACTTTATATTCCTTTTGCATTTTTTCTATGAATTTGTTGCAAGAAGATTCTATATCTTTAGTCATAGCTTCCTGAAATTTATTTCTCATATCTTCATTATTATTTATATTTGGCATAAGAGTATTAGAAGCTATATCTCCAGTTAAATCCAGTTCTATTAAAAATTTATATTTATTTCCCACCTTTGTGCATTTAACTTTTCTTTTACTGGCAGCATAATAATCTAGATACTCTTTAGAACTATGTTTTAATGAAAAAATACCGCGTACATTGTTTTCTCTTAGAAGATTCAGTATTCGAGTGTCTTCTATATCTAAAACCTTTACCATTTTATCTTTGTTAAATAAAGCCATTCCCGTAATTCTAGGTTCTTTTCCTACAAGAGATACATAAGGTAGTACTATATTTCTTCCCTCAGCATCTAATCTTACGTATATATCCATAAGTTTATAGTTATCTGAGAAAAAGTTATAGTCTGTGGATTTCTTTAAAAGTCCTTCTAAAAAATCTCCTATACTAGGATAGGATTCTAATTTAGTATTTAAAAGTTCCTCTATTTTTCCGCCAAATACGCAGGTGTTAGAGGTATCATTAATATTTGAATTTTGAAAAGTTACATTTATAAATGGATTTATACCATACTTAGCAAAATCAGCAGAAAAAATATCTACCTTTTCAAGTCCTAATATAAATTTATGATCTGAGTGAAGCTGCCTATCTTGTCTGGTTTGTGGTAATGTAATTGATTTGCCTAGCTGAACTGTACTTTTACCAGCTCCATCTTGAGAAAAAATATAGGCAGAAATACCTGCTGCGTATTCCACATCATTTTTAGAAAACTTAGTAATATCAACACCTATGGCAGAGGGGATATACAAATCTTCCACATGCAAGTAACTTATGTTAGAACGAAAGTATATGTATATGCCGATGCATAGTGCGCACATAAAAGATAACTTTACTAACTTAACCTTAGAACTACTATGTTTCATAATAAAATCAAGCCTTTCACTTTAATTGTTTTGATTAGTTGTTTTTTTTGATTTAAAGTAAACTATAAATGCCAATATAGTAAGGAAACATATATTAAAAATCACAAAAATTGGAGAAAGAAGAGTTATAAGTTTTTCTCTTACAATAGAGTCACCTAGTTTATTGGTTATAAAAAGTACAGGTATATACAAAGCTATGCATATTTTTTTTCTATCTAGCTTAGTAACATCAGATAGTATAAAACTAGTAAAGTAGTAAAAATTACCAACTATTCTTAAGCATATTAATGTCCATGCAAACATGAATACATATCTAAAGTTATTTATTATAGGTAAATGTATGCTTTCAAAAACCATTAAAAAAGACCAGTTACTCTTAGGGATTATGTCTACTCCTAAATAGTATATGGTTATTAAAATGGACCATATCCAAACTATGGTACTTATAAGCAAACCTTTAAAAGAAGCTTTTTTAATAGAGGATTTATCTTTAACCCTATTATGATATAAAAGCAAAGATTCAAAGGCTGTAAAGAAATAAAGGCTATCTATAGAACCTTTAAGTATATCTTTAATAGGTGCTTGCAGTACTGGTTTTAAATTCATAATGCTTCCATACTTTATGGCAGCACCAGAAAATAAAATCATTATTAAAATTATATAACCTACATATTCATTAATTTTACTTAAGGGTTTAAGTCCTTTATAAGCAGTGTAAGCAACTATTAAAAGAGATATACTTAATACTTTTTTTTGAGTTAAAAATGCCACAATATAGGTAATAACAACTTTCATGTAATCTGAAGTTACAGAAAAGATAAAAAAGCTTAAAGGAATCATAAACAATATATTTAAAACATTTCCAAGAATATTGCCGAAAAACTCCCTATTTATTTGGAGAATGTTTTTATCAGGGTACTTTTTAATTATATAATTACTTATTAGTAGTATATACAAGGGATAAATAAGCCCTATTAGTGCTGATGCCCAAGCATCTTGATAGGCATGTTTAACTAGTACATTAGGAAGCTTAATAAATCCTGCTCCTATGGCAATACCTACTATTAAAAATGTAACTTGATTAGATGTTAGAAGCTCGTTATCTGGTATAGTATCTTTTTTATTCATTATTCTTCCTCCAGAATTTTCTAAAGTCCATTTGTCTTATGATGTCCTTAATAGGTACGGATTCTGGTCTTTTATTCATCTGCCATAGGGGTGCTCTTATAAATACATCTTTTAAATCTTCTAATTTTAATTCAAAATATTGTACAGTAAAACTTTTTAATGCAGAAAGGTGAACCATTATAAAAAACCATCCTACAGCAATACCTAGAAAGCCCAAGGCATTGGCAATAAACAACATAGGAAACCTTATAAATCTCAAGCTTAAGGACATCTCGTAGTTAGGTATTAAAAAAGATGATACTACGGAAATTCCTATTACAAGGAGAGTAGTTGGACTTACTATTTTAGATTCTACTGCAGTATTTCCTATGATTATACCACCCACAATACTAAGGGTTTGAGCTATTCTAGGGGGAAGTCTAAGCCCGCCTTCTCGTAAAAATTCAATTATTATTTCCATAGAAAGTATCTCCATGAAAGGAGTCAAAGCAATACCTTTTCTAGATTGAACAATAGGTGTTATAAATTTTATAGGTATTAGTTCTATATTGTACTGTATAAGAGATAAATATAGCGAAGGAAGAGTTATAACAGTAAATATAGCTATATATCTTAGAATTCTAACAAAGGAAGAAACTATAGTCCTTTGATTATAGTCTTCAACAGCTTGTAGAAAGCCTACAAATATACAAGGTAGTGTAAGTACATGTGGTGTACCATTTAGTATTATAGCTGCTTGACCTTCCATTAAATTGCTTTTAACAATGTCTGGTCTTTCTGTGGTAAATATTTGTGGAAAAGGTGAAAGGGGACTATCTTCTATGTATTGTTCTATCATACCAGTGTCTGTGACAGAGTCCACATCTATAGAGTTAAGTCGCATTTTGATTTCATTTAACACACTGTCATCCATAATGTCTTGTATATATAAAAGCGCAAGGGCAGTTTGAGATCTTTTTCCTACTTTAAAGGTTTCTATACATAAATTTTTATCTCCTATTTTTCTTCTAAGAATGCTTATATTGGTTTCTATATTTTCGATAAATCCTTCTCTAGAACCTCTAATGGATGATTCATTTACTGGGTCGGATATAGAACGATAATTGCCTGCGGTGGTATCTAGTAAAATATACTTAGTAGAATTATTTATAAGCAAAGCCGTTTTGCCAGCTTTAATTTCACCAACCACATTATTTAGGTCATTTTCTAATATAGTATTGCATATGGGTATGTAGTTTTGACAGACATAGCTGGACAAGTCTTTTTTTAAATAGAGATCTTCCTCTACCCTAAACATTAAGGGATTTAGCACATCTCTATCTAAAAGATCCTTGCTAACTAGGGCGTTTATGTATATTAGTGCTGCATTTACGGGAGTAGGGCCTTTGCCTATATTGAAAGTTCTAACAATGGCAGTGCTTTTATAACCTAATTCATTTATTATATAGTCTATATTATTTTGCAAATTATTTTTTACCATGCTCATCACCTGAATTTTCGTATATTTAATTGAGTTCTTGTAGTTATAGAATAAAAATGTAAGATTTTAAATGTCTATTTATCTAATATAGAACGTGAAATGTATTTGCCAAAGTTCAGCTGGTTAATTTATGACATCCAATATATAGTATCTTCAAAAATGTAATCAATATACTGTAGGAATGTTAAGAAAATTTGATTTTTAACGAAAATAGAAATATATTATATAATAGTGGCATGAAGAATTAAATTTTAGAGGAGGATGAATATGGATAAAAAACGTAGGGGGATAAAGTCCAAATTAATGGGAATATTTGTGTCAATTATGCTAATTCCCATAATTGGTATAAGCGTATTTAGTTATATAGAATTAAAAATAAGTAATGTAAATAAATTTAAAAAAGAGATGTCAGGTTATTCAGCATTGGTGAATAAGGCATTAGAAAGCATGGATGAAAATAACAGAGAAATACTAGAGATGTTTTCTAAAACAGAAGATATTTTGAATATTAACTTTAGTTCTGCAAAATAAAAAGTCAAATTGGTAATGCTACCAAAAAATAAATATGGCACACCGACGGTTTCCGTGATATATAAAAGTTATTACTCAATTAATCACACGGGAGGTTGTCAGTAT
>NZ_CABDWS010000127.1 GCF_901447495.1 Haloimpatiens lingqiaonensis | reverse complement strand
GAGACCACATCGACATGAATGTTGAATTAATAACACAAGTAGCTATGGAAGAAGGATTAAGATTCGCTATAAGAGAAGGCGGAAGAACTGTAGGTTCAGGAGTTGTTACTTCTATAGTTGAATAATTTTAAAGAGTGAACATTGGGACTAGGTTTCTAGACCTAGTCCTTTATAATCATATGATTATTGTGATTTAGTATAAAATTATCAAATTTAGGTAATATATTATAAAGTAGCTAAAAATACAAATACTTTAAAACACAACTTATGTTGACATAAAGTCTAAGTTGTGATAAATTAACTAAGTACCTTAATTTTATAGTAAACTACGCTTATATATGCTAGAAATAATATATTTTTAAAATACATTATTTGAAGTATTATGTTAACTCTAATGTTTGATATAATATGTTGTTGTTTTTACAATTAAGATTAAGCGTTTTACGTTTAGTTATATACGTAAATCGGGAGGTGGAAATAATGAGAGTTAAAGTAACTTTAGCTTGCACAGAATGCAAACAAAGAAATTATAATACAATGAAAAACAAGAAAAACAACCCTGACAGAGTTGAAATGCAAAAATATTGTAAATTCTGCCATAAGCATACACTTCATAAAGAAACAAAATAGTGTAGTGCAAAAAGGATGTGAAATTAATGGCTAGTAATGTAGAAATGAAAGATAAGTCTCGTGCAACCGACAGAGGTTTAATAGGATTTTTCAAAGGTTTAAAAGCTGAATTTAAAAGATTTACTTGGCCAACAAAAGAAGATGTAAAAAAGTCAACTATAGCAGTATTAGTGTTTTGTGCTATATTTGTAGCAATTACAGGCTTAATGGATAAAGGTTTTGCCAGCCTCTTTAATTGGGTATTTTTAAATAAATAAAAAAGGAGGTAGGGGTTAGGTTACACCGAACCCTTGAATTATGCCAGAAGAAGCTAGATGGTATGTAGTTCATACATATTCAGGATATGAAAATAAAGTAAAAGTAAATTTAGAAAAAACAATAGAAAACAGAAATCTACAAAGTTTAATACTTGATATACAAGTACCTATGGAGCAACAAGTAGAAGAAAAAGACGGAAAGAAAAAGGTTACTTTGAAGAAAATATTCCCAGGATATGTATTGATTAAAATGATAATGAGTGACGAATCATGGTATGTGGTAAGAAATACTAGAGGAGTTACAGGGTTTGTAGGCCCGGGATCAAAGCCAGTACCTCTTACAGAAGAAGAGATAAGTACAATGGGAATAAAAGAAAAGCCGGTGGATATCGACTTAGAGATTGGCGAAAGCGTAAAAGTTGTATCTGGACCACTGGAAGAGTTTGTAGCTTCGATTCAAGAAATAAACATAGAAAAAGGTACAGTAAAAGCATTAGTTAATATGTTTGGCAGGGAAATACTTGCTGAACTTGAATTTAATCAAATAAAAAAAATTGATTAGCACTTACAGATGAAGTTGAATAAGTGGGAGGATTCTTATCCGTTTACCACATTATAGGAGGTGTCAATTCATGGCTAAAAAAGTAATGGGATTAATAAAACTTCAACTTCCTGCAGGTAAAGCGAGCCCAGCACCACCAGTTGGACCAGCATTAGGACAACACGGTGTTAACATAATGGGATTCTGTAAAGAATTTAACGCTAAAACTGCAAACCAAGCAGGACTTATAATACCAGTTGTAATAACTGTATACCAAGACAGATCATTCAGTTTTATTCTTAAAACTCCACCAGCAGCGGTATTATTAAAGAAAGCAGCAGGAATAGAGAGTGGTTCAGGAGAACCTAACAAGAAAAAAGTTGCTAAGGTAACTAAAGCTCAAGTTAAGGAAATCGCTGAATTAAAAATGCCAGACTTAAATGCAGGATCAGTTGAAGCAGCTATGAGAATGGTTGAAGGTACTGCAAGAAGTATGGGCATAACAGTAGAAGAGTAATATAATTATTTTTCTAATTAAAGTGGGAGGTAAAACCGTTAAAACCACAAAGGAGGAATAAAAATGGCAAAAGTAGGTAAGAAATACCAAGAAAGCGCAAAGTTAGTGGATAGAAATGCTCTATACACTTCAACAGAAGCGTTAGATTTAGCTGTTAAAACATCAAAAGCTAAATTTGATGAAACAATAGAATTAGCTGTAAGACTTGGAGTAGATCCAAGACATGCAGATCAACAAGTTAGAGGAGCAGTAGTGCTTCCACACGGAACAGGTAAAACTGTTAAAGTTTTAGTTTTTGCAAAAGGTGACAAAGCTAAAGAAGCAGAAGCAGCTGGAGCAGAATATGTAGGAGCAGAAGAATTAGCTCAAAAAATACAAAGTCAAAACTGGTTCGATTTTGATGTTGTTGTTGCAACTCCAGATATGATGGGTGTTGTTGGTAGATTAGGAAGAATTCTTGGACCTAAGGGATTAATGCCAAACCCAAAATCAGGTACTGTAACATTTGATGTAGCTAAAGCTATAAACGAAATCAAAGCTGGTAAAGTTGAATATAGAGTTGATAAAACTGCTATAATCCACGTTCCAGTTGGAAAAGCATCATTTGGTGTTGAGAAGTTAGGAGAGAACTTCCGTGCTTTAATGGAAGCTATAATAAAAGCTAAACCAGCAGCAGTTAAAGGACAATATATTAAGTCAATTTCTGTATCAAGCACAATGGGACCAGGAGCTAAAATTAATCCAGTTAAAGCGTTAGATTAATATTGACATAAATTTAATTTGATGATATACTTATAAAGTCTTAAAATTAAATAAGTAATAATTCCGTAGACAGTAGGTGCAACGAAAGCATAACGGTTAACAACCTACCGAGGATTCCAATATATGAAATGTATGGTCTCTTCGCGTCTGCGGGGAGACTTTAATTTTTATACACAGTTCTATACTGTAAGGAGGTGGACTCTGTGAGCAAGAATAGACAATTAAAAGAAGAAAAAGTTCAGGAAATTAGAGAAAAATTGGAAAAAGCTCAAGGGGTAATTCTTGCGAAATACCAAGGTTTGACAGTTGAAGAGGATACTGAACTAAGAAAAAGATTAAGAGAAGCTGGGGTTGAATATAAAGTTTACAAAAACACATTAGTAACTATAGCTGCGAAAGAATTAGGACATGAAGGAATAGTTGAACACCTAAATGGGCCACTTTCAATAGCTTTTGGATATGAAGATCCAACTGCGCCAGCAAGAGTATTGAACGATTTCGCTAAAGACCATAAAAAATTGGAACTTAAAGCAGGAATTGTTCAAGGTGAAATATTTGATGAAGCTAAAGTTAAAGAGCTTGCATCAATACCACCAAAAGAAGTTTTACTTGCGAAACTTCTTGGAAGCTTCAAAGCTCCATTATCAAATCTTGTTTACTTACTAAATGCTGTAAAAGAAAAACAAGAATCTGAGCAAGCATAATAAAATAAGAAAATTTGGAGGTGCATTTTAAATGACAAGAGAAGATATAATTCAAGCTATAAAAGAAATGTCTGTTTTAGAATTAAATGAATTAGTAAAAGCATGTGAAGAAGAATTCGGAGTAAGTGCAGCAGCACCTGTAGCAGTTGCTGGAGCAGCTGGAGCAGCAGCTGGAGCAGCTGAAGAAAAAACTGAATTCGATGTTGTATTAGCTAGCGCTGGTGCACAAAAGATCAAAGTTATCAAAGTTGTTAGAGAATTAACTGGTCTTGGATTAAAAGAAGCTAAGGAAATAGTAGACGGAGCTCCTAAGACATTAAAAGAAGGCGTATCTAAAGAAGATGCTGAAGGCATGAAAGCTAAATTAGAAGAAGTTGGAGCATCAGTTGAAATAAAATAATATTATTTCTAAAAAAAGGCACTTTTACGAGTGCCTTTTTTTATTCTCAATATTTTATTCTCTTAACAGAAGTTTAGCGCTTAAAAATTTTTGGGGCGTGAGCCCGCTGATTTATAATGAATGATTGAGGGTTAGGTTAAAAACCATAAATTCTGATTTTTGCTGGAAATTTTAGAGAAAAAATTTGCATAATAAAAGCATCCTTTTTATAATAGTTTTTACTAGAAACCAACTTAAAAAGGATGCTGATAAAATGAGTAAAAGTTATTTAAAACAATTACTTACTTATATTAATAAGGTATACGATATAGGTGAAAAAATCAATAACTTAAAAGATAAAAGAATAAAATCTGATGTAAAAATTTCAACAATTACCTTCGTGGTGTTATTTGGATTTATGCTTCAGATAAGAAGTTTCAATAGATTAGAACATTGGCTTAAAAAAGGCAAGTTTAAAAAAGTAATACCTAAAAAAACTAAAATGCCACGCATTGATGCCGTTAGGCGCTCCTTAAGTGATTTTGATTTAGATGGATTAAAAGAAATTCATAAACATATAATAAAAACCATTGTAAAAAATAAAGTATTTAGAAATGGTACTATAGATAAATTAAAAGTAGTTGCCATA
>NZ_CABDWS010000126.1 GCF_901447495.1 Haloimpatiens lingqiaonensis | reverse complement strand
TACATCATTTAAATAATTGTAAAGTTCATCATTTATGGATATAATATGGTTAGTAAATTTATTTGGCATACTGACAACCTCCCGTGTGATTAATTGAGTAATAACTTTTATATATCACGGAAACCGTCGGTGTGCCATATTTATTTTTTGGTAGCATTACCAATTTGACTTTTTATTTTGCAGAACTAAAGTTTTAATTAAAATTTAGAACGTAAAACGATTATTGAAATTATCAATTATATTAAGAATTGTGGCTATTAATATATGTATATTGATATAATTATATATATTGATACATATTAATGCAAATTTATACATTAATATAATTTTAATACACTAAATTGTAAAATTCAATAGCACAAAAAACCAAAAAAAATTCCAGAAGTTTTGGGGTACTTCTGGAAACATTCGGGAAAAGGGAGATAGTGTGTTGAGCATTAAATTGGCTCTACATTATCTTTCCTATTGGTGTAGCAAAATTGATTACCTATTTACTATTATATTATTAATAAATTTTTTTGAGTTACAAAATAGTATTAAAAAGGTTACAAAATCGTTAAAAATATAAACCTATAGGTTTTGTGAAAAGCTTATTCAAAAATACTGGCACTTTATGTTATATTTTGTAAAAATGCTTTTACTCTTTCATTGGTAGTATTTTTTATTTTCTCTGGCGTAGAGTCCTCTACTATTTCCCCATTATCCATAAATATAACCCTGCTACTTATGTCCATTGCAAAGGCTATTTCATGGGTTACTATAACCATAGTTTTGCCACTTTCTTTAGCAAGCTTTCTTATGACCTGCAACACTTCACGCACAAGTTCCGGATCTAATGCAGAAGTTGGCTTATCAAATAAAAGTATATCTGGTTTCATTGCCAATGCCCTAGCTATAGCCACCCTTTGCTTTTGTCCACCTGAAAGCTCTGATGGGTAGGAATTTTTTTTATCTAAAAGACCTACCATATCTAAAAGTTCTTCCGCCTTGCCAATAGATTCTTCTTTAGACATTTTCTTAACCATCACTGGGGCCTCCATGATATTTTCCATAACTGTTTTATGAGGAAATAAATTAAAATTTTGAAACACCATGCCCAGATTTTTAAGAGAACTACTTAATACAGCCTTTGGTATTTTTACTTTTATACCCTCCTCTACATTAGCTATAGCTTCTTCTTTAATTTTTATTATGCCCTCATCTATTTCCTCAAGTTTCATTATTGTCCTTAATAAAGTACTCTTGCCACTGCCTGAGGGTCCAATTATGCTGACTATCTCTCCAGATTCTATATTTAAATTTATGCACTTTAAAACTCTCAGCTTACCAAAATTTTTATTTACATTTATTAAATTTATAGCATTCATCTAAAACACTCTCCAAAATTCTATTTACCTTATTCTAAACTTCTGTATACCTTATTTTAAAATTCTATTTACCTTATTTTGAAGCTTTATTTACATTATTCTAAAACTCTATTTACCTTATTCAGAAACGGCTAATTTACTATTTTTCTCTAGTTTTCTAAAGAATATTACAATTAAAGAGCTTATGGCTAAATATATAATTGCCGCTATGAAAAAAGGTGTTATAGTAAATTCTCTAGTAACTATTTCCTTAGCGTTTCTTAAAATTTCTCCCATGCCTATTACAGTAACTAATGCAGTATCTTTTACTAAATTTATGGCTTCGTTACAGATAGAAGGTATTATTCTTAAAAATGCCTGAGGAAGTATTATTCTTCTCATAGTTTGTACATAATTCATACCCAATACCTTAGCTGCCTCATATTGTCCTTTATCTATGGACATAACTCCGCCCCTGACGATTTCTGCAAAATAAGCTGAATAATTTAATAAAAATGTAATTAGTGCCGCAGAAAATTCTGTAAGCCTTATGCCAAAAACCGGAAGCCCATAGTATAAAAAGAATAATTGTAAAAGTAGCGGAGTCCCCCTAAAAATCCATGTGTAAACTCCAAGTATTTTTTCCAACGGCTTATAAGTTTTAGCCAAAGCTATTACAGTGCCTAGGGGAATGGCTAAAGCTATGGTAAACACATATAGCTTTAAGGTAACAGCCCCTCCTTTTAATATATAAATTATCATCTTATCCATTAATGATTACATTCCTTTCAATATTATTTACAAGTGTATACTTAACTATTTTTCTCCAAACCACTTTTTGTATACTTTATCCATGGTTCCATCTTTTTTTATTTCTTCTAGAGCCTTATCTATTTTTTCGCCCAGCTCCGTATCATTTTTTCTATAGCCCACGCCATATTCTTCTTCGCCAAAATTATCTTCTAATATTTTGTATACACCAGGCTTTTTGGTCATATAATATCTAGCCACTACTTCATCTACAACCACTGCATTTACTCTATCTATTTTTAAATCCATAAGGGCTTCTGTGTTGTTTGAGTATTTCTTTGTTCCTTTTAATTCGTTCACTAAAGCAGAATCCTTACTTAAAGCCTCGTCACTACTGCTACCCATTTGAACCCCTACTATTTTTCCCTTTAAATCATTTTTTCCCGCTATATTGGAGTCTTTAGTCACCACAATTATCTGTCTATTTTTTAAATACGCTTTTGAAAAGCCTATTTTTTCTTTTCTCTCATTAGTTATAGTAAGTCCATTCCATATAAGATCTATATCCCTGTTGTTTAAACTTAAAAGTATTCCGTCCCAGTCCACAGGCTTGAACTCTACTGCAAGTCCAATTCTCTTACCTACTTCTTTAGCTAAATCTATGTCAAATCCTACTACTTCACCATTTTCATCTCTAAAGCCCATAGGAGGAAAGCTATCATCTAATCCTATTACTAATTTATCATTATAACTTCCTTTAGAATTTTCATGAGATACCTTCACCCCACAACCTGCCAATGCACTTATTAATAAAACCGCAACTAATGCTACTACTACTTTTTTCATCTTTCCATCCCCTTTCTGTTATATTCATTCTTAATTATTCATTCTTAATTCTTAATTCTTAATTCTTAATTCTTAATTGCTTCTAATTCATGTTTATCATTATACTTTATCATAGTAAAGTTGTAAAGTGTAAAATTATAAATCCTTATCATACCTACGTATTCAAACTGGCTGTCACCAATAAAAGATTTTTTTAGCCCTTAAAAAAAAAAGATATAACTACTTCATTTAATGAATTAGTTATACCTTTTCCCACTATACCATTGCTTATATTCAATTAGAGATTTCCCGTAACGCAGTAGAGGAAAATTCTCATTCACTATTACATCTTACTTAATTATTAATTCTTAATCATTAATTCTTAATTATTAATCATTAATTATTAATTATTAATTCTTAATTCTTAATTATTAATTCTTAATTATTAATTCTTAATTATTAATTCTTAATTATTAATTCTTAATTATTAATTCTTAATTATTAATTCTTAATTCTTCATTCTTCAAATTACTATATAGCAGGTGTAAAAAACCCGTTGCCCTTTATTTCCTGCGCCTGAGATATGGATATGAGAGCTGAGGAATCTATAGACTCCGTTAATTTTTTTACCCTATTTAATTGGCTATTGGTCATAAGGCAATAAATAATCTTCTTTCTGTTGCCAGTGTAGCCACCTTCTCCATATAGGTATGTGGTGCCCCTACCTGTAGCTTCCATTATGGCATCGGACACTTCCTTTTCTTTTTCCGTAACTATTATAACGATATTTTGCTTATCGAATCCCTTCATTACCCTTTCCATAACTACTCCAGTTACATACATAAGTACTAGAGTGTACAATGTATTTTGTAATCCAATAACAAATGTACCTAGTAGAACAGTTATTCCATTTATCAAAAAAAACAATTTGGCCACATCTGCTCCGGTGTTTTTTCTTATAATAACCATAATTATATCTGTACCACCTAAGGATGCCCTGTATTTAAATATCAGTCCTAGCCCATAGCCTGTAACTATAGAGCCAAAAAGTGTAGCTATATTTATGTCTTTTACAATTACATATTGAGATAAGTCCTTTGTTAAAACTAAAAAAACTGATACAGATATCGCTCCTACAGCGCTATATAATATAAAATCTAAATCTATCTTCTTATATCCAATAATAAATAGGGGTATATTTATTATAAATACCCAATATCCAGAAGGTATTTTTGTTACATATTGCCCCATAAGTGATATACCTGCCACTCCACCGCTTAAAAGTTTATGTGGAGTAATAAATATATTTGTTCCAACTGCATATATAAAGGTTCCTAAAATTATAAATATCAGCCTAATTAAAACATTTTTATCTTTCAACCCATCTTCCCCCTTAACTTTAAATACTTTCATACATGCTAATTGTATTGTAGAAATTTACAAAATACAAACTCCACATACTTTAACAATGTATAAAAAAGTCAATATTTCCTCATGAAATCTCACATTCTTTATTTAAATCATACTTAAATTATTTTTTATATTTTTATATAAACTTAACTTTTTTCATGCTTGTATTA
>NZ_CABDWS010000125.1 GCF_901447495.1 Haloimpatiens lingqiaonensis | reverse complement strand
AAGTAATAGGTAATAACTAATAAGTAAGAAGTAAGAGTTAAGAGTTAAGGATAAAACTCAAGGAGTTTTTTTAGAATTAATTTGTAAGTAACAGGTAGTACATAATAGTTGTGGTGAAAATTTATATGCGAAAGTTGAACAAATAAAAAAAACATCTCTATAAATAATATAGAGATGCTGCAATTGGTCAGCAGTTGGAAAAGAAAACCTTAAATCTTTCACAATCTATCTTAATAAGTTGGGAGTAAGTTTTTCTGACCAATATAGTAACTTTTTATATAAAAAACCTTAATAGGCTTTAAAAGGCTTACGCTAAGGTGGGAGCTTTTAGTCAAAAATAAAAAAGACTTCTTGCGAAGTCTTTACAGTATACAATAGTCTTATAATCACACCTGATATTTATAACTGCATAAGTATTATAATTTTTAAATACTTTCGAAATGCATAAATATCACTATCATATGCCTGAAATCCTTCCCACCGAAAGATTATTACAGAAGTTCAAGGCAGGTCTCCTGGCTCTAGTTTCTTCCTCCTCTTGCCTTCCCAGTTTTTACACCAGTGGCTTTAAGATTCGTCCACTATTACAGTAGCGGGGGCTGCTGTGGCATTTAACCACATTCCCTTTTAATTTCCTAAAAGAAAACCGAAAACTTATTAATTCATTATTTAATTTTTACTATGAACTAATTGTAATACTTTAGTATACATATTTCAACATCCGTATTATTGTTATATAACACCAATAATTCAAATAATCCTATTTAATCTCTATCATAATAGGATTATCTTTAAATTTCGGTCCACTATGTCCTTCCATTAAGGTCATTATAGCTCCATTGAAGGTCCACTGTGAAAATATTTCTTATACATATATCTGCTGTATATTTCCAACACACTTCTTTTTCAACATATTCTCAAAGTGCAAAGCACTTTTCACTCTTAACTTTTCACTTTTCACTCTTAACTTTTCGCTATTCACTATTCACTATTACAATCTCACCTTACCCTTTTCTGTTATTCTTATAAAAACTACATTTGCATTACTGCTAGAGCAGCAGGAGGCTTTTGCACAACCCTTGCACCCTCCAACACACCCCTGCTCTCTAACCTTCTCTATATATCCCATCCTAAAAAGTTGCTCTACCATTTCCTCTAAAAAACCCTCTGCTACACCCATTTCTTTGGCTATAGCATTTTTAGAGTAAAATCCCTTATTTGCTATTATCTTTAGTAATTTCATCAGCACTAAGATCCCCTCCCAATTAATCACATACTCTCATTACCTAATTAAAGTCCTAACAGTGTTCCTACTTGGAATATTAATACCGCAAATACCCAAGCTATAACGAAACTATATACTGCTGAAAAAACGGTCCATTTTACAGAGTTCGTTTCCTTCTTAACCGCACCCAAAGCTGCAGCACAAGGTGTGTATAATAGGTTCATAACCATAAACGCATAGGCAGATAGTGGAGTAAACACTTCTTTTAATGCCATAGCCAGTTTAACCCCTTCATCTCCTCCAGCATATATACCGCCTAAGGTAGTTACTACTGTCTCCTTTGCCAATATACCTGTTACTAGGGAAACTCCTGCTTGCCATGTTCCAAAGCCTGCTGGTTTAAATATAGGAGCTACAAATCCACCTATTCTTCCAAGTATGCTTTCTGCACTTCCTGGCTCCACACCTAGTGGAAAATTACTTAAGAAGAATACTAATATTACCACTGCAAATATTATTGTTCCTGCCTTCTTAACAAAAGCTGATGCCTTTTCCCACATGTGAGTAAGTATACTCTTTGCTGTAGGAATTCTATATGGAGGCAACTCCATTACAAAGTATGAGTTTTCACCTTTAAATAAAGTACTGCTTAAAAATTTTCCTGCTACTATAGCCACTATGATTCCCAAGGCATATAGTGAAAATATTACTATACCAGCTCCTGAAAAAGGCCCTACATTGGTATCTCCAAAGAAAGCTCCAGCAAATAATGCATATACTGGAAGTCTAGCACTGCAAGATACAAAAGGATTTATAAGTATTGCAACCATTCTATCTTTTTTGCTTTCCAAAGTTCTTGTGGACATTATTCCTGCTATATTACAACCTGAACCTATAATCATAGATACGGCAGTTTTACCATGAAGTCCTATGGAAGTCATGAATCTGTCCATAACATAAGCTGCTCTGGCCATATATCCTACATCTTCTAGTAAAGAAATCAATAAATACATTACTAATATAAGTGGTACAAATGGGAATATAGATCCTAATCCTCCTATAACTCCTTCAACTATAAATCTTCCAAACATATTATCTGGCACCATGGTACCTGCCCACTCTCCTAAAGCTTCAAATGCAGTTTCCACATAGCCACCTAGAAAATCATTTCCGAATTTCATGGTGATTTGATAAACAAAGAACATAATTACTGCAAATATGGGTATTCCAAGCCATTTATTAGTTACAACCTTGTCTATCTTATCCGTTAAGGTATCCTTATTTTCATCTTTTCTTATAATGGCACCCTCTGTTACTTTTCCAATGAATTCATATTTTTTATCTATTATAAGTGCTTCTGGTTCATATCCAGCGGCTTTGGTTACAATGTCCACGCCATCTTCAACCTTTTTCAATATTTTATCACCGCAGGATTTTGATTTTATAAGTTCTACTATTTTATTATCATTTTCAAATAGCTTTATGGCCATCCAATTTAAAGGATAAGAATTTTCCTCTACACAAGCTGAAATTTCACTTTGCACCTGTAAAATTTGATTTTCCATATCCTTTCCGTAATCAATCTTAAACCCTTGGTTTTTCTTATTCTTACTTAGTTTTATAACTTCTTCTATAAGTTTATCTATACCCTCTTTTTTTGTGGCAACTATAGGAACTACAGTTGCTCCTAATTTCTTAGATATTTTGTTTATATCTATTTTTATATCCTTATTTTCCGCTTCATCCATCATGTTTAACGCCACTATTACATTAGGATTTATTTCTAATATTTGAGTGGTTAAATATAAATTTCTCTCTATATTAGTGGCATCTACTACATTTATTATTACATCCGATTCCCCGTCCAATATAAAGTTACGAGCCACCACTTCATCCTCTGAATACGCCCCAAGACTGTACGTTCCAGGCAAGTCTACAATGTTAAGCGTTTCATTTTCCCTTTTAAGTTTTCCTTCTTTCTTTTCCACTGTTACGCCGGGCCAGTTACCTACGTGCTGCCTTGCCCCTGTCAGTGCATTAAAAAGACTGGTCTTCCCGCAGTTAGGATTTCCCGCTAATGCCACCACTATTTCTTTATTCAAGTAAATCACACCCCTTATTTATAATAAATTAATTTATTCTTCCAAATAAAAACAAATTCAAATTATAGCAATTTAACTATTTATTAAAATTTCTATAACTATAAATATTAGTGCCTATATTTACAGCTTCGTCCTCATTAAAACTAAACTGTAAAATCCTAATAAGCACTAATTCTAATATAAATATGAACATCACATGAGCGTTAATATTGATATTCATTATCAACACTGTGGTAAAAAAAATATTTCTACCCAGCTGCCACCATTATCTTTGTAGCCATACTTCTTCCTAGTATTATTCTTCCATCACCTATTTTTACAATTATAGGTCCTACGTCATTTCTCATAACTTTTATTTTGCTTCCATTTACAAAGCCCATTTCCTTAAGCTTCTTACACATACATTCTCCACCGTTTATATCTGTAATAGTTACATTTTGTCCTATATTTGCAAAAGTTAAAGGCATTCCTTTCATACTATTCACTCCTCGTATCTTTACTTTAATTGACACTATATTTATTGTGTCTTTACTTTAATTGACCCTGTATTTATTCACTATATCCTTAAACTAAATTTTACTATTCTCTGTTACATGTGATAGACTCCAAAACTTTGTTTTTGTAAAATGAAGTTTTTAATCAAGCCTGCCCTAAATAAGTTCCACTAAGCTGTAACTTCTACTAAAATATCACTAGCTTCAGATTTTCTTAAAGTAAGCTTATAGCCTCTTAATTTTATCTCTATAGGATCTCCCATAGGTGCTTTACCCTCCATCACAAGTTGTGTTCCTGGAAGTATTCCCATGTCCATAAGTCTTCTTTTAACAGAACTTTCCTTTGAAATTCTAACTACCTTTCCTTTCTCTCCTACAGAAAGCTCATCCAAAAATTTACCTTTCATAAAACTTATACCCCCTATTAACTTTATTATAATTTATCACATTTACTAACTTTATAATTTATTAACTTAACTTCTTTAATTTAAGAAGTTGAAATACCAATTGTAGATTCAAATTCCTTGACAGGAATATAGTTACAGTGTTTCACACTATATTTGTCCTATAAATAACTTGAAAATTTTTCTAAGAAGCTAATTTCAGCTCATCAAGTATTAATTCTATGGGTACATTGTTTTTAGCTTGCTCATAAATAAAATGCACTAATTCTTTAGCCGCTAGGCTTT
>NZ_CABDWS010000124.1 GCF_901447495.1 Haloimpatiens lingqiaonensis | reverse complement strand
AAGATTTCGTGGGGTAGGGGTAAGTGTATCTATTTTTGCGACCTATCGGTCTGCGGGCTTACCAGCCCTTTAAGTAAATGTAAAAAGATACAATTCCAGTAAAAATAAAATTTTTACTGGAATTTAGGTGCTAAATCTCTGTATGTTCTATAATAAACTTGAATAAATTTGCTATTTAATATAAAATAGTTTATATGGTATGGATAAGGAGGAATTTCTATGAAAGGAAGCATTACCAATAAAAATGGAGCAATTTATTATTCTGATGAAGTCTTATCTAACATAATCGGACTATCCACTATGGAGTGTTATGGTGTAGTAGGTATGGCTTCTAAAAATTCCACTGATGGATTTTGGGAACTATTAAAAAGAGAAAATTTAAGTAAAGGCGTAAAAATTAATGCAAAAGAAAGTGAAGTAGCTATAGAATTATATATAATAGTGGAATATGGAACTAAAATATCAGTTATAGCTAATAATATTATACAAAAAATAAAGTATAATGTTGAGAAGTTTACAGGACTAAAAGTTACTAGTGTTACTGTAAATGTGCAAGGCGTAAGAGTCTAAGAGGAGGTACTTTAAGTTGGAACACTTATATATAGATGGACGTAATTTTTATAATATGATTATTAATGCATCTAATAAATTAGAAGAACAAAAGGAATTTGTAAATTCATTAAACGTATTTCCAGTGCCAGACGGAGATACGGGAACTAATATGTCTATGACTTTAAAGACGGCAGTTTCAGAAATTGAGGAATTAAAGGGTAGTTCCCTAGATAGTATAGCCAAGAAATTAGCTAAAGGAGCCCTAATGGGGGCTAGGGGAAACTCAGGAGTTATATTTTCTCAAATAGTTAGAGGTATTTCTAAGGGTATGGAAGGAAAGGAAAAGATAAGTGCTAAGGAGTTCGGAAATAGTTTAGTTGAGGGCTCTAAGTTTGCTTATAAGGCTGTTATGAGACCTACAGAAGGAACCATACTGACAATAATACGAGCAGCAGGTGAAAGTGCTTCTAAATCCTCAAATGTGGATATAGTAAATTTGTTAGAGGAAGTATGTAATTATAGTGAAGAAATATTAAACAAGACTCCAGAAATGCTTCCAGCTTTAAAAGAGGCAAAGGTTGTAGATGCAGGAGGAATGGGCTTATTAATAATATTAAAAGCTATGAAAGAAGCTTTGGAAACTCAAATGGATTATACAATAAGTAAAGAAGCTTCTGAAGCAAAAACCCAAAAGGCAGCTATAAATACTATAAAAACTGAAAGTATTAAATTTGGATATTGCACAGAATTTTTTGTCATATCAAATAATATCGATGTGGAAGAGTTTAAAAGTGAGTTAGAAAAGCATGGAGACTCTATGGTAGTAGTTGGGCTGGATGATGTTGTAAAGGTACATATTCATACTAACGATCCTGGTCTTATACTATCTAAAGCAGTAAAATTAGGAGAATTGTCTAAAATAAAGATAGAAAATATGAGGGAACAACACAGACATATTTTAGTTAAAGAGGATGAAATACCTAAAGAAATATCTGAACCTAAGGTAGAACTAAAAAAATATGCCTTTATACCTGTAGCTATGGGAGAAGGTATAACAAATATATTTAGAGATTTAGGTGCTGATGAGATAATTGAGGGCGGACAGACAATGAATCCAAGTACCCAAGATATATTAGAGAGTATTAATAAGTTAAATGCAGAAAATATTTTCATATTACCAAACAATAAAAATATAATTATGTCAGCTAATCAAGCAGCAGAGCTTTCAGATAAGAAAGTATATGTTATACCAACTAAAACAATACCTCAAGGTATTTCAGCTATAACAGTATTTAATAGTGAGGTAGAGGCTGAAGAAAATATAGACAATATGAATGAAGCTATAAAAAATGTTAAAACAGGAAAAGTAACTTATGCAGTAAGAGATACAGAAAATGAAGGAAAGATAATCAAACAGGGCGATATATTAGGATTAGTTGAAGATAAAATAGAAGAAGTAGGTAGTGATGTATACACTGTATGTGAAGAAATTGCATCAAAGATAATGGACGAAGATAAAGAACTTATTACAGTACTTTATGGTAGGGATGCAGATGATGAAACTGTAAACAAATTAGTAGAGCGTATGGAAGAAAAATATCCTGACGTGGATATTCAAAGTTATAGTGGAAAGCAACCATTGTATTATTTTATAATTTCTGCTGAATAAAAAAGCCTTCGGGCTTTTTTTTACATTACTAAAGTGTGGAGTGAAAAACTATGAGCATATATAATGATGTGGGAACTATAAAAGGTGTAGGGGAAAAAACAAGAGCCATGTTTGCTCAATGTGGTATTAATAATATATTAGATTTGTTATTATATTTTCCTAGGGACTATGAAAAAGCTAATGTAGTAAAGGACGATAATCTTCTTTTAGGAGAAATGAATATAATTCCATTAATAGCTTTAGAAATACAAAGGGATTATAGAAAAAATAATAAAACTATAACTACTGTAATTTTTTCACATAATAATATTAAAATATCAGCAAAATGGTTTAATCAGCCCTATATGAAGAATAAATTCAAATTAGGTCAAAAGTATGTACTAGAAGGAAAAATAGAAAAATTTAAAAATATAATATATACTATAAATCCTAAAATAGTAACTGAGACTAATGGCACAGAACAAGTTATAAAACCTAAGTATCATTTAAAGGGAAAAATTAATGATAATATTTTTAGAAAAACTATATTACAGGTTATGAAAAATATAAGAATAAAAGAAAATTTACCTGAGGATTTAGTAAAAAAATATAATCTATGCTCTTTAGATACGGCTATAAGAAATATACATAATCCCATAAATGAAACTATTTTAGAAAAATCACTGGAAAGGCTTAAGTTTCAAGAGATGTTTACTTACTGTCTGAAAGTAAATATATTAAAGGAATATTTAAATAAAAGTACAAAGGGTATATATTTTAATATATCACCTGAAATTGAGGAATTGAAAAAAAGTTTACCTTTTGAGTTAACTAATGCTCAAAATAATGTATTAAAAGAAATATTAAAAGATCAGCAAAGCGGTTTACCAATGAATAGATTAATTCAAGGAGATGTAGGAAGTGGAAAAACCATTGTAGCTATTATTGCACTTTTAAATGCTGTGAAAAATGGGTATCAAGTGGCTTTTATGGCACCTACAGAAATATTAGCTCAACAACACTATAATGAGGTAACTAAAATTTTAGATAAATTCCAAATAAATACAGAAATATTAACAAGCAGTGTTGCCAAAAGGAAAAAAGAAAATATAAAGGATAAATTGGCTAAGGGTGAAATTCAAATAATAGTAGGTACTCATTCATTGATACAGGAAGATGTACAATTTAAAAATATAGGTTTAGTTATAGTAGATGAGCAACATAGATTTGGGGTACTGCAAAGGAATAAATTAAATAACAAAGGTAAAAATATAGATGTTATGGTAATGAGTGCAACGCCTATTCCTAGAACTTTGAGTTTAACTCTATATGGCGATTTAGATGTATCTACTATAGATCAGCTGCCACCAGGAAGACAAAAAATAGAAACTTATGCTGTAAATAGGCATTACAGAGATAGAGTATATAAGTTTGCCTTAAATGAAGTAAAAAGCGGAAGACAAGTTTACATAGTATGTCCTTTAGTAGAAAAAAATGAAACCTCAAGTTTATGTTCCGTTGAAGGATTATATGAGGAATTGAAAGAAAAATATTTTTCAGGAATTTCCTTGGGTTTATTACATGGTAAAATGAATAATAAAGACAAGGAAGAAATAATGCAAAAATATAAAGAAGGAGATATAAATATCTTAATATGCACCACTGTTGTTGAGGTGGGAGTCAATGTACCAAATGCTACTTTAATGATAGTAGAAAATGCTGAAAGATATGGGCTTGCTCAATTACATCAGCTTAGAGGAAGAGTTGGAAGAGGCAGCTACAAATCTTATTGTATACTAATTGCAGATGGTAAAAGTGAAAAAACTAAGAAACGCATGGATATTATGAAAAATAGTAATGATGGATTTTATATTGCGGAAGAAGACTTGAAAATAAGGGGAAGCGGAGAATTATTTGGCTTTAGGCAACACGGTGAAAATGGATTTTTAATCAGTGATATATTTGAAGATATAGATATATTTAAAAAAGCCCTTTTAGAGAGTAAAAAGTTTTTTGAAAGTAAAGAAGATAAGGATATGGAATTGAGAGAGAAAATAATTAAAAGCTTAGAGGAAACCGCAAAGTATATATGTTTCAATTAAAATATAATAGTTAATAGTTGCATCCAGATTAATGACAGAAGTTTAGCGCTTAAAAATTTTTGGGGCGTGAGCCCGCTGATTTATAATGAATGATTGAGGGTTAGGTTAAAAACCATAAATTCTGATTTTTGCTGGAAATTTTAGAGAAAAAATTTGCATAATAAAAGCATCCTTTTTATAATAGTTTTTACTAGAAACCAACTTAAAAAGGATGCTGATAAAATGAGTAAAAGTTATTTAAAACAATTACTTACTTATATTAATAAGGTATACGATATAGGTGAAAAAATCAATAACTTAAAAGATAAAAGAATAAAATCTGATGTAAAAATTTCAACAATTACCTTCGTGGTGTTATTTGGATTTATGCTTCAGATAAGAAGTTTCAATAGATTAGAACATTGGCTTAAAAAAGGCAAGTTTAAAAAAGTAATACCTAAAAAAACTAAAATGCCACGCATTGATGCCGTTAGGCGCTCCTTAAGTGATTTTGATTTAGATGGATTAAAAGAAATTCATAAACATATAATAAAAACCATTGTAAAAAATAAAGTATTTAGAAATGGTACTATAGATAAATTAAAAGTAGTTGCCATA
>NZ_CABDWS010000123.1 GCF_901447495.1 Haloimpatiens lingqiaonensis | reverse complement strand
ATTAATAATTGATAGTTTTTATTATGATATATTTGAATTAGTAAAAAATACTTTAAACATATGACTTGAATTTACGTAACTATAAGTTATTATATAAATTAAAATCGGAGGAGGTAACTGTTGCAATAAACTTATAAAAACATAATAAATTTTTATATGATTATATGGATTTAAACAATACTTGTAGGTTTTTATAGGTTCTTTGCAATAGAAATTACATTTTATGAATATAACTAATAATTTTTTACCAATTAGTAAAAATGACCTTTTAAATAGAGGAATAGAACAATTGGATTTTATAATAATCACTGGAGATGCCTATGTGGATCATCCTTCTTTTGGTACAGCCATTATAGGAAGGGTTTTGGAACATGAAGGCTTTACTGTGGGAATAATACCACAACCAGATTGGAAGGATGTTAACTCTTTTAAAATACTTGGAAAACCTAAATACGCTTTTCTTGTAAACTCTGGAAATATTGACTCTATGGTAAATCACTACACTGCCGCTAAAAAGAAGAGACATGATGATTTATACTCTCCTGGCGGTAAAAGTGGATATAGACCAGATAGAGCACTTATAGTATATGCAAATAAATTAAAAGAAGCCTTTAAAGATGTGCCTATAATATTAGGTGGTATAGAAGCCTCTTTAAGAAGGTTTGCCCACTATGATTATTGGTCAGACAAAGTAAGAAGAAGTATTTTATTGGATTCTAAGGCAGATTTGCTAATATACGGCATGGGTGAAAAAACCGTAGTGGAAATAGCTAACCTTTTTAAATATGGCATGAAAATAGAACATATGAGAAACATAAGAGGAACTGTTTACGCCACTAATACTTTAGATGAAGTTAGCAATTTTTTAGAAGTCCCTTCTTTTGAAGAAGTTTGTGAAAGCAAAAAATCTTATGCGGATGCCTTTAAAATTCAATACTTTGAGCAGGATTCTATAAATGGAAAAACTCTAGTTCAAAAACATGATAATAGATTTATAGTTCAAAATTCTCCTCAGTATCCACTAAGCCCTGAAGAAATGGATGTGGTATATAATTTACCTTATGCAAGGAATTACCATCCCATATATGAAAATCAAGGTGGAATTCCTGCAATTAATGAGGTGAAATTTTCTATAACAAGCCATAGAGGATGTTTTGGCTCTTGTTCCTTCTGCGCTCTAACTTTCCATCAGGGTAGAGTAATTCAAAATAGAAGTCAAGAATCTATTTTAAAAGAAGCTAAACTTTTAACTAAGCTAAGCGACTTTAAAGGATATATACATGATGTGGGAGGTCCTACAGCTAATTTTAGGCACAGGGCTTGTAAAAAACAGGAGACCTTAGGTACTTGCAAAAATAAATTATGTCTTTTCCCTGGCCCTTGTAAAAATCTTATAATTGACCATACAGAGTATTTAAATATGCTTAGAAAAATAAGAGAACTGCCAGGAGTTAAGAAAGTTTTCATAAGATCTGGCATAAGATATGATTATTTAATTCACGATAAAAATACAGCATTTTTTGAAGACCTATGCAAGCATCATATAAGTGGCCAATTAAAGGTGGCTCCTGAGCACATTTCTCCTAAGGTTTTGAAACAAATGGGGAAACCTAATAGAGATGTATATGAAAAATTTGTAGATAAATATTTTCTTATAAATAAAAAACTGAATAAAAAACAATATTTAGTTCCATACTTAATGTCTAGCCACCCTGGTAGCGATTTAGGTGCTGCCATAGAATTAGCTGAGTATATTAAAAAAATGGGATATACTCCAGAGCAAGTACAGGATTTCTATCCTACCCCTGGTAGTCTTTCAACTACCATGTATTACACAGGTATAAATCCTATAACTAACGAAAAAGTATATGTTCCTAAAGCTCAACATGAAAAGAATATGCAAAGAGCCCTGCTTCAGTTTACCAAGGAGGAAAATTATAATTTAGTTAAAGAAGCTCTTATAAAGGCTCATAGAGAGGATTTAATTGGATTCGGAAAGGACTGTCTAATTCCTCCTAGACTTATACGAAAAAATAAAAGCCATCATGGAGGCGTCAAAAAATCCAGTGATAAGCCTAATAATAATAATAATATTAATATTAATGATAAGGCAAAATTTAACGACAAAGTTAATTCATCTAAAGAAAAAAGCACTATAAATTCATCAAAAGAACATAAAAATAGTGGAAATAAAAGAATTAATAATAACAATAAATCTACTAAAAACAAAATACATAAAAATAAAAAATAAAGGTGCTTTAGTTATGAATAGTAGTTTTTTTAAACTTTTATAAAATTACTATTCATAATCATTCTACCTTTATTTTTTTACTTTAATTTATTTACTTTAATTTATTTACTTTAATTTATTCATCTTTTTATCTTGTATAATATGCAATTTAATAAAATTAACCACAAACTGTTACTTACTAATAAATTAGGAATAAATTCTATGTTTAAAACATTTAATATTATTTCGATAATTGATATTACACAAATTAAAGCTGCAAATACTATAAGCATCCTATTTTCATTTTTCTTATTAATAAGCGTTATACACCACATTAAGCATACAGTGTAAAAAACAAATGCAATATTTTTAAGACACTTATCATTAAGCACCCTTGTTAAATAGCCTAACTCCATACTAATTGTAATATTTATACTGCCTCTTAAAATAACTATAGTGTATAATGCTATAGATGCAAAAAGTACTATAAATAAATACCAAAAATTTATTTTATTATTTCTAGCTAATATACATAAAGTTATACATACTATTACAGGCATACATACATAATTTAAATATATAAGGGGCTTTAGTAGATATAAATAAGCCAGATTTTTATTCAAAAGCATTATTATAAGAGCAATATTTCTGATAATAATCCCCACTATTGATATACCTGCAAGTATTTTTATTTTAAAAGGTGCTTTTTTGCATACCAAAAACCCTTTATAGCTTATATAAAACATAAGCAATAACAAAGCTAAATATATATATCTCAACTGATACCTCAAAATAAATTGCTATATTTATATATATTAGACTTTACAATACTTTATTACTCTTGTATACCTAGTATCTTAAGTCCTCCTCTAACACATTCTATATTAAGTGGGAAATCCGGTCCTCTTTCGCCATCTATATCTGTTACAATTTCCTCATGACATTCTATATATAAATTATCAGTCTTAAAATAAATTAGTCCATTGGCATTTTCTAAATGATCTCCCCTAACAATTTTTATAAATAGAGGCAACATATCTTTTATCATACATGCTTTTATAATTATTACATCTAAAAGTCCGTCGTCTATTTCTGCTTTATAAGCTAAATTTAAGTTCCCTGCAGTTCTTCCATTAAAAACCAGCATTAAAAACATATCCCCATCATAATTTACTTCCTGTGATTTTACCTTTATGCTCAACTTTCTAAATTTAGGAATTTGTTCTATGCCCTTAACATAATAAGCTAACTTTCCTATAGCATTTTTTAGATTTGTATCTGTTTTCTGAGAAATATCTGTAAATAAACCTGTGCTAGCTACATTAATAAAATATTTGTCATTTATTTTTCCTAAGTCTACATTTTTAACCTTACTTGTTAAAATCCTTTCACAGGCCTCCTCTATATTCTGAGGCATCCCTATTAATTTTGCAAAATCATTGGCTGTTCCAACTGGAAGTATTGCAATAGGTAAATCTATACCTTTACTTTTCATGGTATTTACCACAGTGTCCACTGTGCCATCTCCACCAGCTACTAGTACATAATCATAATCATCTTCTAAATCTTTAAACGCCCCTTCAACAGCATATTCAAAGCTTATTCTATAGGGTACAACATTATAGCCATATTTCTGATGTACCTTTATAACTTTATCTATGTCTGATACTATAGAATTTTCTCCTGAATATGGATTATAAATAAATTTTACCTTTCCCATGAATCTTCTCTCCTACTAATCTATTTTACTAATATAATTTCTATTTTCTTAATATAATTATAGACTGTTTTACCTATTAATAATATATCATTTATCAAAAAAAATCCATAAGAGTAAATAATCTTATGGACGGATTATACTTATATAAATTTTATTTTCTACATTTCTGGAGTGGCTGGTTCCGAAATATTACTTAAAGCTTCTCCTGCATTGTCTGAAAGCTTAGGTTCTATTGCTAAGTCCCCTATAGAAAGCATACCAACCAAATTTTCACCATCTACCACAGGCAACCTTCTTATTTGTCTTTCACTCATTATTCTGGCTGCCTCATGCACATCGCTATCTGCTGATATAGTTACAGGATTTGAAGACATTATCTCTCTGACATTTTGTCTCATAACATTTTGTCCCTTTGCTACAGCTCTTAAAGCTATGTCTCTATCAGTTACTATTCCTATGACATTTTCACCTTTACATACAGGAATTGACCCTACATTATGATTTTGCATTAATTGGGCCACTCTTTCAACAGTATCCTCATAATTAACAGTAGCTACTTCCCTGGTCATTATATCTCGTACTTTCATAACTTTCTCCTTTCTTTTTACTTATAAATTTGCAAAAGCTTTATGTTTAATTTTGAAATTTTGTATCTTTACTATTTTGTGTTATTAATGATTTTTTATACTTACAAAAAAAGTAATTATAAATTTTGTGTTAATTTTTTTAAAAATGCTTAAACTATTTAGTAAAATACGTTAAAATTATTTTAAATACTTTTTTACCTTGGTGTAAAAATTAGGAGTGATTATTATAATGGCCAAAAACGCTATACCAAACTTATTTACTTTTGGTAATTTAGTTTGCGGAATACTCTCAATAATTATGACTTTTGAAGGAAACCTTCAATTGGCAGGTATATTTGTTTTATTAGCTGGACTTATGGATAGATACGATGGAAGAATAGCACGATTTTTACAGGTATCTAGTGATTTGGGGAAAGAATTGGATTCTTTAGCAGACCTAGTTTCTTTTGGTGTAGCGCCATCACTACTTATGTTTAAAATGAATAATTTTGTAAATTTCGGGATTTTGGGTTATGTACTGGTTTTGTTATTTCCTATTGCAGGTGCTTATAGACTAGCTAGATATAATTCCTCTACTTTTAATAAAAGTATATTCGGAAACCCTTAGGCCTCCATTTATCTCAATCCCGAAGGGTGTCAATTTTAACTTCCCCCCAAAATTTTAAACAAAATAACAAAAAAAACTTATATTTTTTCCAAAATTGCTTGACA
>NZ_CABDWS010000122.1 GCF_901447495.1 Haloimpatiens lingqiaonensis | reverse complement strand
AAAGCCTAGCGGCTAAAGAATTAGTGCATTTTATTTATGAGCAAGCTAAAAACAATGTACCCATAGAATTAATACTTGATGAGCTGAAATTAGCTTCTTAGAAAAATTTTCAAGTTATTTATAGGACAAATATAGTGTGAAACACTGTAACTATATTCCTGTCAAGGAATTTGAATCTACAATTGGTATTTCAACTTCTTAAATTAAAGAAGTTAAGTTAATAAATTGAAATAATTCTTCTAAGGCTTCCTTTAAAGATACTCCATTTTTTATTTTTGTCATAAAACCTTTAGTAATTATCATTGCTTCTTCTTTATCTATTGATTTTTTCTGTACTAATAAATTATATATTTCCTTTTCACTTTCAGTTAGTTGGCCATTACATACTTTTTCAATCATTTGCATATTTATTGGCAAATATTCGTTTTCCATTTTGTTTTGTTGATGTATTATATAAAAAGGCTTTTCTACTTCTTTAAGATATATTATTCTTTCTTCTTTGTCATATTTATAAAATTCATTTTCTATATCTATAGCTTGTGTAATGAAATCATAGAAATCAATTTTTTCACCACATAAATTTACTGCTAATCTATGAGCATTTTCTAAGCTTAAAACACCATAATAATATAATAAACCTTTTATTATATTAATCCATAAAGAATTACATTGAATTTCTTTTGCATCTACTGTATATGCTGAATTTAGGAACTTCTCCTTTATAGGAAGTACCAAATCCCTAGGAATTATCATGACCTTATCTTCATTATCTAATATCCCAGAAAAAACCATACCTGTATACCTATATTTTATAAGGCTCTCCATATTGTCTTCATGGTATAAATGAACTCCATCATTGGATATTAGGCTTTCCAATATGTCCTTTTGCTCATCATCAAGTGCTTTTATTATATTGTCTATATTATCTAATATTCCTGCTTCTAATTCTACAATAAATTCTTGTTTCTTTAAATTACTTATTCCTTTAATTCCAATATTTTTTCTTATTTTATTAAGTTCTTCTTTAGTCATACCTTCTAGAAAATCTTTTAAAGTACCTTCTCTTTTTATTTTATTAAAAAGTTTATTTTCTAGTTTGCTATATGCATCTAACATAGCAACCTTATTCATATTTCCTCATCCTTTTCATTGCTTTAGTTTATATTAATATAATTGTCTATATTATAAATGTTGAATTACATTATTTAGAATATGATATAATATAAATATTTAGTTTAAATTATAGTATACTTATAAAATTTTTATTATAAATCACATAACTTTTATTATAAATCACATAACTTTTATTATAAATCACATAACTTTTATTATAAATCACACAACATTTATTAAATAACCATAAAATTCCACTCTATGTTTATACACTCTAGAAATGTTCTCCATTTTCATAGTAATCTTTAGTATTTAAGCTATTGAATATAATGTCTACAGAATCATATCCAACTTTCTGAATGTATTTTGTTATTATTTTAGCTGTTTTATCCTTTGTTTCTTGTCCTCTGTCAAACCAGCTTACTTCTACAAATGGGTACTCTGCTGGAATTTCTCCATCAGTTATAAATTCTGAATTCAAACATTCTATAGTAAAATAATTTCTAGGACATTCTATTAAACCTTGCAATTCATCTATCATATCTTTGCAGATTAATTTTAAATGATCTTTTTTTATATTTTTAGTTTTTATTTGTGGCATGCATAACATCCTTTCTATATATAATGTACTTTCTGTATATAATGTATAATGGCAACAAAAGTTATTTTAACATATAAAAGCCTATCTACGCTACTAAAAATTTAAAAGGGGCTGTTGCATTAAGGAATTTACATATGATATATTGTGCTAAAAATTTAAATCTAACACAATATATCATAGTATTTATTCTTAGTGAAACAACCCCTTTTTACGAAATTTATTTTCTCATAAAGAACTGCATCTTGTCTGTAGTTTCTGACTGCACTGTAATAGGTCTTTTATGATAGGTTACATTATCTTTTGCAGATAGTGCATCTACTACATGTCCATTTTCTTTCTTGGAATCTTCCCATCCCATAAATATGTATACATGACTTGGTACTCCTGATATACCCACTGTATCTAAAGTGAATACTATATCTCCTTTTCTTAAGTCACTTGCATTAGTACTTTTTTTCCATCCTTGTTTTTCTAATTCTTTCACTAATGTATCTGTTCTTGACACATCATTAGGAATCTTTACACCATTAGCATTTAATATGGATACCATATATTTTATGTTAATTCCTTCATATTTTCCACCAGTTAGGGAAAGTGCTGTTTGCAATATCTTTTTTCTATCTTCTTCTTTATCCAAGGATGTACCTATTTTTTCATAATATGGTTTTTCCTCTTGCTTAACCTCTTTTGTTTTTGGTTTTTCATCTTTTTTTACACTTGAATTGTTCTTTGCTTCTTCTTTAACTTGTGAACTGTCATTTTTAATAGCTAAACTTTGCTCTTGTTTTTGCTTTTCTGTTTTTTCCGCTCTAGATACCCTCCTGTTATATGATATGGAGCTTGCAGCTAATGCTATAAATATAGCTAAAAACACACCTAATATAGCAGTAATAGCTGTATTATATTTCAACTCTCTTTGTAATTCCATGTCTTGCATTTCTTTAATGCATCTTTCGCATTCTTCTATACGTTCTTCACCTTTTTTAGACATCTTCTTTATTTTATCTTTATGAAGTTTTTCTAAAACATCCAATTTATCTCTGTCCATTATTACACTCCTCAAATTTTATTTACTTAAATATTATATCATAAAGTTTCATATTATGTTTTCACTAAGCTTATAAATTTTAATGGAATACACTGCAATTATTACCTGTAAATTTATGTATATGTTTTAATTCTATATATTTTACATTAATATTATAATTCAATAACCTCTATATTAAAACTAAAATTACTGATTAAGTTTATTAATTTTTTTTAAAAATTTGTAAACATTAAAATTTAACGGTGTATTTTTGATTATATAATTCGAAAATTACCTAATATACTAATTTTAGTAATTTAGCTTTTGTATTTATAAAATTATAAACCCAAATACTAGAGAAAATCAATTACCAGCATTTGGGTTTGTCTTAATTTATTTTATTACGTTTTTTTTGTTTTATATTTTTTTATTTACTTGTTTTATATCTTTTTATTTACTTGTTTTATATCTTTTTATTTACTTATTCAACTTTCGCAGTTATAAAATAAAAATATATAATTTGCAGTTAAGTAATAGGTAATAGCTAAGAAATAAAAGTTACGAATAAAACCCTAAGAGTTTTCATAATTAATTTGTAAGCATTACTTTTTACTTATTACTTTTTACTTATTACTTTTTACTTATTACTTATTACTTCTTACTTATTACTCTTACATTGTATAGTGTAGAACTTAAAATTTATATGCGAAAGCTGAGTTACTTATTTTTTTAATTTATTTATATTAATTTTTTATTGCATTATTACATTTTCTATTTAATTATCGATATTTTTATTTTTTTGCTCTATTTTAGATTAATTTTTGTTATATTATTATATTTTGTTTGTATTTTGTTTGTATTTTATATTTATTAAGCATTTTCCGTGTTTTTCTTGCTGAAAGCATTTAGCATTGCGTTTAATACAACTCCTACTATAGCTGCAAAGCTTAATCCTGATATTTTAACTGTTTCTGTTACAGGAATTCCTAGTGTTATTCCAAAACGTTTCTCTATTATTCCGCTTCCAAATCCTAATACTAGTATTACAACCATTATCACAATATTTTTTACATTGATTTTAACATTGCTATTTTTTATAGTTTTTACTCCTATTAAGGATATCATACTGAATAACATTAAACTTATTCCACCCATTACTGGCACCGGTATACTTTTTAATACAGCTCCTACTTTGCTTATAAATCCTAATGCTACTGCAAATATAGCTGCTAATCTCAATATAGCTGGGTTATAGTTTTTAGTTACTGCAAGCACACCTGTGTTTTCTCCATAAGTAGTGTTTGCTGGTCCACCTATAAATCCTGCAAGCATTGTTGCAAGTCCATCACCTAGTAAAGTTCTATTTAATCCTGGATCCTCCACAAAGTTCTTTCCTACTACATTTCCATTAGTAGTTATATCCCCTACATGCTCCATGAATACTGCTAATACTACTGGTGCTATAGTTGCTATTGCTGGTATTGAGAATTTTGGTAAATTGAATGCTGGCATTGCTACCATAGACGCTTCTGTTATTATTTTAGTATCTACTATTCCCATTGCAAGTGATATTACATATCCTACGGTTACAGCTACTAGTATTGATAATTGCTTTAAAAATCCCTTTGCTGTGAAATTTATCATTATTGCTGTTCCTAATGTTATGCCTGCTACTATAAGATTATTTGATGCCATTCCATAAGCTGTTGGTATTAAATTTAATCCTATGATTATGATCATTGGTCCTATAACTTGTGCTGGTAAATATTTTTCTATTCTTTTTACCCCTATTTTCTTTATGAATAGTGACACTATTACATAAATTAAACCTGCTACTATTATTCCACCTTGTGCATAGGACAAGTCCCCGTTATACATTTGTTTAACTGATAATATTACTGGTATGAATGCGAATGATGAACCTAGGAAAACTGGAACCTTCTTCTTGGTTACCATGTGAAATGTTAATGTTCCAAGACCTGCTGATATAAGAGCTATAGATGGATCAAATCCTGTTACAATCGGAACTAATACTGTTGCTCCAAACATAGCAATTAAATGTTGAAGTGCAAGTATCATTTTCATTATGCCCTCTTTTAAGGATTTGCTTGAAACCTCTTGGTTTTGATCTGCTACTGCGGTAGTATTTGTTTTTATTGCATTCTCTGACATTATTCATCCTCCTTCTCAATCTCTCCGGATTGAATTAAAAGTTATTATAAAAAACCTTCTCGCAAAACTAGCAAGAAGGTATAATTCGTCCTCTTAAACCTAAACTTCAAATTGTCATTCTTGCTAGCCTCACAGGGCTCACTTAAAGATTCATTTTTCTTTCTCAAAACATAATATCACATATATTTTAATATTTCAATACCAAACTCAGAGATTTAGCACCTAAATTCCAGTAAAAATTTTATTTTTACTGGAATTGTATCTTTTTACATTTACTTAAAGGGCTGGTAAGCCCGCAGACCGATAGGTCGCAAAAATAGATACACTTACCCCTA
>NZ_CABDWS010000121.1 GCF_901447495.1 Haloimpatiens lingqiaonensis | reverse complement strand
TTTGAAATGGCTGATTCAGAAATAAAAGTAAGGTTTATAAAATTTATAGAAGAAGTTCATACTGGAGATAAGGTAGAAATTAAAGAAGCATGGATTATAACAACAGACAAATTTACATCAGTAGAAACCTTATGGAAGATAATGCATAAAAGATGGGACATTGAAAATAATGTATTTCATCAGTTAAAAACAGAATGGCATTTAGATCATTGTTTTCTTCATAGCCCTACGGGCATAGAAACAGTATTAATGTTTATAATAATAGCATTTAATCTAATGCAATTATATTTTTTTAGGTGTATAAGAAATTTTAGAAAGAAATATATGCTCCAAATAGATGTTATTGAAGATATAAGAGATGAAAGATTTATTATAGAAAATGGTTGGCATAACCCACTATTTGTAAAAACTTAATCAAATATAAAACTGGAAATTGATTTTAAAGATTTCTTGGGGTAGGGGTAAGTGTATCTATTTTTGCGACCTATCGGTCTGCGGGCTTACCAGCCCTTTAAGTAAATGTAAAAAGATACAATTCCAGTAAAAATAAAATTTTTACTGGAATTTAGGTGCTAAATCTCTGAATTTTCTAGGCTTTAAGTGAAAAAATATAAAAACTATTATATAATTAAAAGTATATAACTGAAATTTTACATATAGGGTTCAAACCTTATATTAGATTAATAAACGTTTTTAATTTTATATTTGTATTTTAGAACTGCCAATAGCTAAAAATTATATATATGTAATTAAAAGTTATATAATATCTCAAAATTAATACATTAATAAAAAGTAAGAAGAATGCCACAAAAATATATTAGAACAGAGAGGAAATAAAATGAAAGTTATACCTAAAAATTGTGAAAGCTGCCCAGAATATATAAAAGGACAATGTGATACTTTAACGGATAAGTGTATGTGCAAAAGATGTCCTAGAAATTTACCAGAGTGCTTAATAACTAGATATTGTAGAGAGACTGAATCTGTATTGGCTTATGGAAGGGATGATTAAATAATTACAAGAGAATAAATGATTTTTTGTCATTTATATATAGAAATAAATATAAACTAGGGGGTTAGAGCTATATGGAATTTGAAAAAAAACTTGAAGAATTTAAAGAGTATTTAAGAAAAATTGAGTATTTAGGTTGTGCAACTAGTGTATTGTATTGGGATTTGAGAGTTTATGCACCTAAGAAGGGGGTTCCATACAGAAGTGATGTTTTGGGGTATTTATCTGGAGAACTTTATAAGCTTGCTACCAGTAATGAAATGAAGGGATTCATAGATTATTTTTCTAAATTTGATGATTTAGACATTGTAACTAAGGCCATGGTAGAAGAGGCTAAAAAAGAATATGATCAGACTAAAAAAATACCAGAGGATAAATATAGAGAATTTACGGTACTTGCATCTAATGCAGAGTCAGCATGGCAGGAAGCTAAGGAGAAAAATGATTTTTCTATATTCCAGCCTTATTTAGAAAAAATAGTTGAATTTAAAAAGGAATTTATAGAATATTGGGGATACAAAGATAATAAATATGATACTTTATTAGATTTCTTTGAGCCAGGCATAACAGTTGAGAAATTAGACCAAGTATTTAAGGAATTAAGAGATGCCATAATAGATTTATTGAACAAAATAAATAAGAGTAGCGTTAAAGTGGACAAGAGTATTTTAACTAAAGAAATAGATATTCCAAGACAGGATAAATTTTCAAAGGAAGTTTTAGAAAAACTAGAATATGATTTTGAAGCAGGAAGAGTAGATGAAACGGAGCATCCATTTACTATAGAATTTGGCAACAAGGATGTTAGAATAACAACACATTATTTTAAAGATAATTTTATAAGTGGTCTTTTAAGTAATATACACGAAGGTGGCCATGCTATTTATGAACAGGATATACCAGATAGCTTAAGGGCAACAGGACTAGCTTCGGGAGCATCTATGGGCATACATGAGTCACAGTCAAGATTTTATGAAAATATTTTAGCTAGAGGAAAAGAATTCTGGAAATATTTCTATCCTATACTTCAAGAAAGATTCCCAGAATATAAAGAAGTGCCTTTTGCAGAATTTTTTAAGGCTATAAATTTAGTAGAGCCATCACTTATAAGAACAGAAGCAGATGAACTTACTTATAGCCTTCACATAATAATAAGATATGAAATAGAGAAAATGCTTATAAATGGACAAATTGAAGTTAAGGACTTGCCAAAGATTTGGAATGAAAAGTATAAGGAATATTTGGGAGTGGAGCCTTCTACTGACGCTGAAGGTGTTCTTCAAGATGTACATTGGGCAGGAGGAGATTTTGGATATTTCCCAAGCTATGCTCTAGGAAATCTATATGGAGCACAATTCTTAAATAAGATGAGGGAAGATATAAAAGATTTAGATGAACAAATAGAAAAAGGAAACTTTGGTGTAATTCATAATTGGCTAAAGGAAAATATTCATAAACATGGGTCTGTATATAAGCCTTCAGAATTGATTAAAATGGTTACAGGAGAGGAATTAACTGCTAAGTATTTCATAGACTATTTAAATAAAAAATATGCTGAAGTGTATGATATTTAGTGTAATTTAACCAACAATCCTTCTTGGGCGTAAGAAAGATTACTTTATTTCTATGGGCGAGAATACTTGTCCATGGAGATTTTCGAGCATCTTATATAAATTAAAATTAATAATAGAAGTTGTCATTAAATTTTTATATATTTAATGGCAACTTCTATTTTTTTATTTTTTATTTTATAACTGCGAAAGTTGAGTTAAATACAATATTAACATTTTGAATTAAATATAGAAAAAATACAAATAATAAGTTTAGAGAGGAAAAATATGCAGCTAAGAAAGGGGAATTATGCTTATGGTTTCTAATGAACTAAAGATGCGCATAGGACAAAATTGTCCAGGATATGTTTCAAGAAATACAAGTTTTATGTCCAGCTCTACTGAATTAGCAGAGAGCTGCAATAATTGTGCTAATTTTGTGAGAGGAAAATGCATTAAAGATTTATTTGATAAGATTAGAGAAGAAATAAGACAAAATTAAATTTGTTAATAAAACTTGAAATATTAATTTATATATAATAAATAGAAAGGAGAAGGGTTAAGTTTTACAAGTTTCTTAACCAGATGTATATATGACTGAAATGTCTAATATGTTTGAACTTATGAGTGTAGGAAGTAACTGTGCTGAATTTTCTCCAACAGAGGAAGGACTAGTTTCTAGTGTAGGAAGTAGCATGAGTAAAAGTTGTGCTAAGTGTAAGCATTTTAAAAATTATAAATGCGATATCGATGTTTATGATAAAGTAGTTGCAGGCTTAGACCAAGGGTAAAATTTAGCAATTCAATGGTTATTCATAGGTAATAAAAACGGTGCGTTAGTGCCGTTTTTATAATATTTGAATTAAGCATTTATTGTTTTTTAAATGTTGAGAAAATTTAAACAAAGTGATAAAATCTATATGTGGGATTATATTCAATTTTAACAAGGTAGTGAATAAAAACTGGCATTTGTCAGAATGTGGGGGTTGCATATGAATAACAAAAGATTTATGACTGGATCAGCACAAGTTAAGGAAGAAGTATTACAGAAAATGGCTATGCCATTGGTGGGACAGGGTAGTGAAAACGCCTGCGAGCTTCAAGAAAAGATAGTTTACAAGCTAAAAAGAATATTTAACACAGAGGAATCTATACTATTGTCTTCATTTTCAGGTAGTGGACTTATGGAAGGGGCTGTACGCTCTTGTACTAGAAAGAGAGCAGCTATTTTTTCTGTAGGTAATTTTGGAAATAGGTGGTACGAGATAGCAAAGGCTAATAATATACCAGTTGATTTGTATGAGCTAGAGTGGGGAGGCGCTATTAATGCAGAATTCGTAGATGAGATTTTATCTACTGGAAAATATGATTTAATGGCCATAACCCACAATGAGACTTCCACAGGGATTGTTAATCCTATAGAGGAAATGGAAAGTATAATAAATAAGTATCCTGAAATAGTATGGTGCGTAGATGCAGTAAGCTCTTTTGGCGGTACTAAGATAGAAGTAGACAAGTTAGGTATAGATATTTGTATAACATCTACTGAAAAAGCATTAGCTTTACCAGCAGGTATGTCTATGTGCTCATTTTCAAAAAAGGCTATAGAAAGAGCCCATAAAATAACTAATAGAGGATATTATCTAGACTTACTTAATATATATGAACATGCTATAAGAAATAAATGCCAATATCCTTTTACACCAGCCATATCTTATATGTATGGTTTGGATTATCAACTAGATAATATAATGAAGGAAGGCTTAGAGAACAGATATAAAAGGCATGAGGAAATGTCTAACGTGGTTAAAAACTGGGCAGAAAAGAATTTTGAGATATTTGGAGATAAAAATCATTTATCTAAAACCATAACAGTGATTAAAAATACTAGCAATATAAATGTAGAAGAGTTAAATAAGAAACTAAAAGAAAGGGGATTTGCTATATCCAATGGTTATGGCAAGTTGAAAGAAAAGACTTTTGGAATAGGCCACATGGGAGATGCAACAGTTCAGGAAGTTCAGGAGCTGTTAGCAAATATAGAGGACATTATAGGGAGTTAGAAGAATGAATAAGTGATTAACTTAGCTTTCGTATATAAATTTTAAGGGGTATATTGGATGAATATAAACATATATGCATAAACTTATATTTTCAAAAACTTCAAGGAGGCTTTGCCCTTATATGTAGGCAAAACGGAATAAGTAGGGTAGGTCAACTACCCTTATATTTTAATAAACAAAATCTGTGGATGACACATTTTGAGGTGTAATATCATCTGTTGTAGTAATACTTAATGTTTTCATTGCATTAAGTAATTTTGAAGCAACTACATTTCCGCAAGTAACTAAAGGGGCATCAAATCTAATATTAGGAGTGAGTTTACTATTTTTTACCTCCCAATCAACAAATACACAAAGTGGTCGGTTACCATCAAATTTTTGTTCAAAAGTTCTATAATTTAAGGCTTTACAAGCAAGATATATATCTGGGTGAGATTTTACATATGCAGTAATTGGTATAATATTATTAATTACATCTTGAGCTGTAGTATACAATTCTGTATTGCCAATAAGTAAACAGTTTGCTATACCAGAATTAGATATTCTACGTCCTTTAATAAAAGCGTTCTTTTTATCATTAGGTAAATTTGTACCAGAGTAAACATCTATAACTTGTTTTTTACTTAAAGCAATCTTATTTGATAATTCACCATCTTAGAGTATAATTTTAGTAGGCAAAGATAGTAGTAATTACTGCTTAGAAAATTTAAAAGGAGATACAAAAAGTATCTCCCATGTACATAAAAAATCCATTATAATGTAAGTTGAGAAAACTATATAGAAATGGGTGATATTATGTACAATACAAGTTTAAACGATAAAGAGATAACTTTCAATGATTTAGAGAAAAAAATATATAAATATGTATGTGA
>NZ_CABDWS010000120.1 GCF_901447495.1 Haloimpatiens lingqiaonensis | reverse complement strand
TATGGCAACTACTTTTAATTTATCTATAGTACCATTTCTAAATACTTTATTTTTTACAATGGTTTTTATTATATGTTTATGAATTTCTTTTAATCCATCTAAATCAAAATCACTTAAGGAGCGCCTAACGGCATCAATGCGTGGCATTTTAGTTTTTTTAGGTATTACTTTTTTAAACTTGCCTTTTTTAAGCCAATGTTCTAATCTATTGAAACTTCTTATCTGAAGCATAAATCCAAATAACACCACGAAGGTAATTGTTGAAATTTTTACATCAGATTTTATTCTTTTATCTTTTAAGTTATTGATTTTTTCACCTATATCGTATACCTTATTAATATAAGTAAGTAATTGTTTTAAATAACTTTTACTCATTTTATCAGCATCCTTTTTAAGTTGGTTTCTAGTAAAAACTATTATAAAAAGGATGCTTTTATTATGCAAATTTTTTCTCTAAAATTTCCAGCAAAAATCAGAATTTATGGTTTTTAACCTAACCCTCAATCATTCATTATAAATCAGCGGGCTCACGCCCCAAAAATTTTTAAGTGCTAAACTTCTGTTAATATTTCTTTAAATATCAAAAAACTACTATTTAATTACCCTTTAAAGTATATCATTTTTTTAAATATAACTCATAAATATAGCTTAAACGCAGCATAAGGCCACTACTTAAAACATATCCATAGCAGCCTCATACTTATTAATACATGCCCTTTACTTATATTTTTTTGTCTAAATTAAATTATTTTAAAATTTAACTTAATTAATGCATACGTCCGTTTACATTATGATACAATTCTTCTGCACTGTTTATCATCCTTTTACCAACTTTTCTTATTCTTTTTCTTGTGCGCCTATCCATGTTAGAAGCCACCATAAGACCTGTGGCAATACCAGCTATAGCTCCAATGGTCATTTTGTTCATCATTCTTACCTTCAAATCACACACCACCTTTCAACTTCTTTTATAAACAGAGCTCTTAGCTTCAGATGGGGTTTTACTCCATCTGAAGGTTAGAGATCGTTATCCAGGGACGTAGCTGCCGTTAACTCCCGCTTTGTTAGAAGTGGGAGTGTTACGGCAGGTAGTCATCGGATAAACAGAGCTCTTAGCTTCAGATGGAGTTTTTACTCCATCTGAAGGTTAGAGATCGTTATCCAGGGACGTAGCTGCCGTTAACTCCCGCTTTGTTAGAAGTGGGAGTGTTACGGCAGGTAGTCATCGGATAAAATAATTATTACTATTATGATGTGCAATTTATAAAAAATAATCCTTATTAAATTTTTTGAAATGTAGAAAAATGAATTTTTGCCACTTCATTAAGTCGCTGTTTACCAAACTTATAGGCAAATTCGCTGCCCACTTCTATGGTGATTTTTGAAGCTCCCTTTACAAACTCTATTCCATAATCATTGCTCATTTTATCCATGCTTTTAACAAAAGCATCTCTTGCAATTATACTAGCTGCAGCCACTACCACATTTTCCTCCGCTCTAGGCCTCTGCTCTAAATTCACATTTCTTCCCTTTTCCATTAAAGCATTTTTTATAAGCATTGGATTTCCAAATTGATCAGATAGGACATTAGGACAATCCACCTTTTCCAAAATATTTTCAATTACTCTAGCATGTCCCCAAGCTAAAAGTTTGTTTAAATTGCCTACTCTTTCATAAATTTCATTGTATTTTTTATTACCTATTAAAACAATGGAATATTTGCATAATTTTTTTATATCCTCTGCTAAAGCAGATATTTTTTTATCCGTAAGCTTTTTACTATCATCTACTCCCAATGTTCTAAGTATCCTTTGAGTTTTTTCATCTGCATAAACACCTGCTATTACCAAAGGTCCAAAAAAATCTCCTTTTCCAGACTCATCCGTTCCTATAAGCGGTTTATCCTCTGATTTATCCTCATGAGGATTTTCTTCAGTTTCACTACTATTCATATTTTTTTTCTTTAAATTTTCACTAGTGATCAAATCTCCATTTAACTGTTCTTTATCTCTATAATCACTATTTTCTAGATTTTCTTCTTCATATCCCATTAAAACTCCCCTTATAAATTGTTCATTTTTAGGAATTTTAACACCAGAAAAGTCACAGGTTATACCCCTTTTTTTACTTTGATAAACCCTTATATTTTCTCTCTTTCCATTGACTATAACTCCAAATTGAAGCCCGTAATTTATCTCTTTATAGTCTTCTACCTTTAATCCTCTAGAAACTAATTTTTCTTTCATGTATTCATAACATTGAAACTTGTCCTTTATACTACTTAGCCACTCCATCTTTGCACCTATCCTTTTTATTACCTTTATTCACCTTAGATTCTTCATTAAATTCCTCTTGAACTTTTTCTTCCTTAGAAGCTCTTAAAGCAAATAAAAGCTTTGATACTTTGTCTGCCCCTAATACATTAGACATATAGTATACCCCTTCTTTTACCATAGCTATAATATCCTCTTCCCCCTGCCAGTTCTCTAATATTACCTCTTCATCAATATGGTTAAAAAGTTTGTTAAGTCCAAAGAACGCTATAGCCACATCATCTATTTTACCTATAAAAGGAATAAAATCCGGAAATATATCTATAGGTAAACCTAAATAGGTTATTATAAGTGCCAATTGAACTTTTACCTTTTTACTAACTCTTTTATCTTTAAAAAGCCTTACAAAAAGAGCTGCCATGTCCGGCATAATCATTGCATATTTAGCTATGCTTTTGTATTTATCTGGCACCTTTTTTATGATATTATTTCTAACTTCAGTATATCCATCTTGCTTTTTTTCTATAACAATTATATCTTCCTGCTCATTTAATTCTTCAGAAGATGCTTCTTCATCTTTTTTTAATAATTCCTTTAAATCTATGTTTAAACCATCCACTTCCACTTTCATTTCTTCTTTTACACTTATGGATAAAATATTGAATTTAGCACCTGGAATGTATTCTTCCAACTTATCCAATGCTACAACTACATAATCCTTGTCCACAAAAATCCCATACTCTTTTAAAGAAGCCAAAGCCTTTTTAATACCAAAATTTTTAAGAAAATTAAACACCTTAAATTTGCCCACTTTTATTTCTTTAATTTTTAACTTAATCATATTATTTACCACATCGCATACCTCTAATGTTGCTCCAAAGGATATGCTTATTTTACCATCATAACTCCCTTTAATTATAATATCCTCATTAAGCAGAATTTCATTTATATTTAACCCCTTGTTGGGTAAAAATTCCTCTATTAAATCTTTTAATATACTTAATAAATCTTCACTGCTTAATGCAACATTCACCGAAGAAATCCTCATACTGCTTCCCCCTTATCTTATTAATTTATAATTCAAAAAACTCCCAAAGGAGTTTTTTCCTTCATTGTCAATTGTCAATTGTCCATTGTCCATCGTCAATTGTCCATTGTCAATTGTCCATCGTCCATCGTCAATTCCAAATAGAGCTTAATTCTCAATTTTACATCTTAATTTTATAAAGTAAAAATTTCCTTACTAATATCCGCTTACATTAATAATACTACACTTACCTATTCAATTCCACGAATTTTTCACATTTTTAAGGGTTATTTGTAAACCTTTTTCCATGATTTACTTTAGAAAAAATATTAGACTTTATGAAAATTATTTTGTATAATAAAGTTGTTCGACACATTTCGACATTGAAATTAGAAAGGATGATATGATGGATAAAAATAAGAAAAAATTATTATTTTTACCAGCTATACTAGGAATACTCTCATTAACATGTTTAATATATTTTAAACTTCCCTTTAATAACACTTCTGAAAAATCCTATATAGAATTTATGAAAGATGTTTCACAAAATAAAGTGGAAAGTATTTATGACACCACTTCACCAGTTATAAGTGTAAAATTAAAGGATGGAAAAGTATATAAAACAGACAACCCTAGAAAAGAAGATTTTAAAGAACAACTTTTAAAATTAGGCATAAAGGTAAAAGAGGAGTCTTTAGTAGATTTAAGATTTTTACTTCCTTCTTTAGGACTTTTATTTTCTGCTGGAGCCGTAGGTGTAACTCTTTTAAACATGAATAAAACAGGCAAAAAAGGTCTATTTTCAGTTTCTTCTATAGATACTGAGGCTGTAAAAGAAATGCCTTTTGATTTTAATAGTGTAGCAGGTAATGAGGAAGCTAAAGAAAGCTTAAAGGACATTGTGGATTTTTTAAAGTCCCCAGAAAAATATAAGAAATACGGTGCTAGAATACCTAAAGGAATAATACTTTACGGTGACCCTGGTACTGGTAAAACCCTTTTAGCTAAGGCCATAGCTGGTGAGGCAGAGGTTCCATTCTTTCCTGTATCTGGTTCGGACTTTGTACAAGTATATGTGGGGGTAGGTGCTGGAAGAATAAGAAGCTTATTTAAAAAAGCCAAATCCCACGGAAAAGCCGTAATATTTATAGACGAGATAGATGCCATCGGTAAAAAAAGAAGCGATTCTAACTCCGGAGGCGCTGATGAAAGAGATCAAACTTTAAATGCTCTACTTACTCAAATGTCAGGTTTCCAAGAGGATGAGGGCATTGTAGTAATAGCTGCCACTAATAGATTGGACATACTGGATGAAGCTTTATTAAGACCTGGTAGATTTGATAGGCATATAGAAGTATCACTTCCAGACGTTTCTGCCAGAGAAAAAATATTAAATCTACATCTTAAAAATAAGCCTTGTAAAAATATAAATATAAAAGAATGGGCTAAAAAAACAGCTTATTTCTCTGGTGCAAAGCTAGAAAGCTTAGTAAATGAAGCTGCTATACTGGCTTGTAAGGATAATAGCATAAATATTGAAGACCTACACATGGACAGGGCTTATTCCATCGTTTTAGCTGGATATGAAAAAATAAATAGAGATTTTATAAAAGAAAAAGATAGAAATATTACTGCTTACCATGAAATAGGACATGCTCTTACTTCCATGTATGTTCTTCCTGAAGAAAAAGTTTCAAAGGTTACTATAATACCTAGCACTAAAGGAGCTGGCGGCTATACCTTAAGCATCCCAGCTGATAACATGTACCAAAGCAAAGATTATTTATACAAAAGAATTATGGTAGCTTTAGGTGGACGAGCTGCTGAAGAAATAATTTTCGGCAAAGCTCACATAACCACCGGTGCATATAATGACCTGCAAAAGTGTACAGAAATAGCCTTTAACATGGTAACTCAATATGGTATGGGTAAAAAATTTGGTTTACTTTCCCTTAACAATATTTCACCTAATGGAGAAACCACCAATGAAATACTTGCAGAATGCAGAGACTTAGTAGACTCTCTTTATGAAAAAACAAAGGATTTACTTATGGAAAACAAAGAAGAGCTATGTGAACTTTCTAAGCTTTTAATTGAAAAAGAGACGCTTTATTATGAAGACCTAAATTAGGTACTAGGTGCTAGGTACTAGGTGCTAGGTACTGGGTACTAGGTACTAGGTACTAGGTACTAGGTACTGGGGACTAGGTACTGGGTACTAGGTACTGGGGACTAGGTACTGGGGACTAGGTACTAGGTGC
>NZ_CABDWS010000119.1 GCF_901447495.1 Haloimpatiens lingqiaonensis | reverse complement strand
AAGATGAACGACTTCATATTGTAAAAGATGCACTAGCTTTATTTAAGTGCCGTGAGGCAGATAAAGAATGGATAGTTAATAAAAAAAATAAAAATTATTTAAAGATAAAAGCTTGGGATGAAGATAATTTTGAAATGGCTGATTCAGAAATAAAAGTAAGGTTTATAAAGTTTATAGAAGAAATATATAATGGAGATAAAATGGAAATTAAAGAGTCATGGATTATAACGACGGATAAATTAACGTCGGTAGAAACTTTATGGGAAATAATGCATAAAAGGTGGGACATTGAAAATAATGCTTTTCATCAGTTAAAAACAGAATGGCATTTGAATCATTGTTTTCTTCATAGCCCTACGGGCATAGAAACAGTATTAATGTTTATAATAATAGCATTTAATCTAATGCAATTATATTTTTTTAGGTGTATAAGAAATTTTAGAAAGAAATATATGCTCCAAATAGATGTTATTGAAGATATAAGAGATGAAAGATTTATTATAGAAAATGGTTGGCATAACCCACTATTTGTAAAAACTTAATCAAATATAAAACTGGAAATTGATTTTAAAGATTTCTTGGGGTAGGGGATAGTGTAATTATTTTTGCGACCTAACGGTCTGCGGGCTTACCAGCCCTTTAAGTAAGTGTAAAAAGATACAATTCCAGTAAAAATAAAATTTTTACTGGAATTTAGGTGCTAAATCTCTGTATATTATAAAAATGTGTTGACAAGAGGAAGAATATTTATTATAATAATCATTGTCGTGAGACTCGGAGAGATGGTCGAGTTGGTTTAAGGCACCGGTCTTGAAAACCGGCGTGCGTGGAAGCGCACCTAGGGTTCGAATCCCTATCTCTCCGCCATATTTAATATATAAATTAAAAAATCATTGACAATTCAATGTATATTTATTATAATATTCATTGTCACAACTTGGAGAGATGGTCGAGTTGGTTTAAGGCACCGGTCTTGAAAACCGGCGTGCGTGGAAGCGCACCTAGGGTTCGAATCCCTATCTCTCCGCCATAATTTAATAATAATTTTGAGGGCATGGAGAAATACTCAAGTGGCTGAAGAGGCGCCCCTGCTAAGGGCGTAGGTCGGGTAACTGGCGCCCGGGTTCAAATCCCGGTTTCTCCGCCAAAACATCTAACTTTTAGTTAGGTGTTTTTATTTTTTTGAAAAACCAAGCTAAAAGCTTCTAAAAAGTTAAAATATGATTATAATTTTATAAATCCCCTAAGTTTAGGGTATTAATAACCCTATTATAAGTTGAATGATTTTCCTTAAAGAGGTATAATTAAACCATATTATAAATATAATTTAAGAAGGGGATATTATGCTAAAAGGGAAAAAAGTTATACTAAAGTCCATGGAGAAAAAAGAAGTACCTACTATATATAATATATTATGTGATAGAGAAGTGAGGGAATTTGACGGAGCATATCTTATATTACCTGGAAAAGACTATATTATAGAAAATTTTAACGAACTTACATCGGGAAGCACTAAGTATTTAACAATAGTTAATGAAAAGGGACTTGTTATAGGTTATATGACATATAGAGAGTGCAAGGACAGTATAAATGTTTACTCCATAGGTATAACAATAGGCAAAAATTTTTGGAGTAAGGGTTATGGTCAGGATTCTGTAAATACCTTATTGAATTATTTATTTTTAGATAGGGGAGCAATGAGGGTAGAATTAGAAGTAGTTGATTTAAATGAAAAGGCTATAAATTGCTATAAAAAGTGTGGATTTCAGGAAGAAGGAAGAAAAAGAAATAGATATTTTATTCATGGTAAATACACTAATGTAGTTATTATGGGAATACTAAAAGAAGATTTTAAAGAATAATATATTTTAATAGAGAAGCTCTCATTTTGTTCTAAGCAAGTGGGAGCTTATTTAACAGGGGATTTATAATTAAATTTATAAGATGATAATTTTTTTTACTTTAGGGAAGAGTAAGTTTATAATATTTTTATAAAAAAAGTTTGATTTTTTCTTCATAATATGATAATATTATAATGCTTTAAATTTAAAGTTTAATATTTTGCGTCAGTAGCTCAGTTGGATAGAGTAGCTGGCTACGAACCAGTTGGTCGGGAGTTCGAATCTTCTCTGACGCACCATACAACCGTTGAAATTATTAGGTTTCAGCGGTTTTTATTTTTTTGATAAATATAAATTTGCCCCTCATTTTGCCCCTTATAGATTTTTAATAAAAAAAAGAGGGTTATTTTACCCCCATATTTACATATAGATCATTTAACTTTGACGCTACTTTTTCTTTCATTTTATCCAGTACATGAGTATAGGTATCTAAGGTAATGGATATATTACTATGGCCAAGTAAATTTTGCACTGTTTTAGGGTTTTCATCTAATTCAAATAAACGTGTAGCGTATGTGTGCCTTAAGTCATGGAATTTTCTATTTTCAATTCCTGCGGCAGTAAGTATCTTTTTAAACTTTTTAAGAATATTACTGCTATCTAAATGGTTCCCAAACTCATTACAAAATACTAGATTGTTATCATGATATAGATTAGCCATTTTTAATTTTAACTTCTTTTGGGATAATCTATATTGTTTTAGTTTATTAATTAAATGGGTTGGAATGGGTACAACTCTAATACTATTATTAGTCTTAGGAGTTTGGATAATCCCCTCGTATTTGCCAGTATCTATATTTCTTACAGTTTTATAAGTTTTATTTACATTAATACAAGCATTATCAAAGTCTATATCCTTCCAGGTAAGGGCAAATAATTCCCCTTGTCTTAATCCTGTATCAATAGCAGTAAGAAATAGCATTTCTAATTCATGCCCTTTTATAAATTTCATAAATTTTAATTGTTCTTCTAGGCTAAAAGGTTTTACTTCACTAATTTTATTTAATTTTTCTTTTTCTTTTTCATTAGGTAATACAATAGCTTTTGAAAAGTCTTTTATGATTCTATTGTTATTATATGCATATCTAATACATGGAGCTATTACTTTATTAAGGTTATTTATAACAGATACGCTTTTATTTTTGATTCAAGCTCTTTTACAGTAATACCATATATGTCTTTGGGTTTTGTAAGATTCTTATGTCTTAGTCTATAGAAATAATACTCTTTACCGTTTTTTATTTTTTCTTATATTATGTTTTAGCCAATGGATCACCTCCTAATTTGCAACTATTTGATGGTTGCCTCGTTACATTAGTTATAGGGATTTGTATTTTGCAAATACCCAATTATAAATTAAATGAATGGAAATCTATTTCTAAATTGTTAAATGTATTTACCTTAATCCTATGGGTGAAATTATACATTTCTGGAGAGCCATATTCCTTATTTTCATCAAGGTTATATACAAGTATTGTTTTGTTCATAGGGTTTACTATCCAGTATTCACTAACACCATATTTTTCATACAAGTAAGCCTTTTTTATATAGTCATTACTAGGGTTATAAGGTGATACTATTTCAATTATCATATTAGGGGCACCAGTGCAGCCCTTATCAGTTAATTTATTCTTATCGCATATAACTGATATGTCTGGTTGCACAACATTCTTACAACTGTCTAATGGTTCATTATCATTCTTTAGTAGTACATCAAATGGAGCTGTGTATAATTCACATGGGCCATTATTAGATTTTATATAGTGGTTTATAACATAAGATAGTTCATTAATTAATTTTTGATGTATTCTTGAAGGTGGTGGAGCCATGTTGTAAATTTCCCCCTCTATAATTTCTATTGGTTCATTCTCCGAAAAGGTTTTGTAATCAGCATAGGTGTAAACTTTATTTTGAATAGTATTGTTAATCATTATTTTTACCTCCTATTGATTTATTTGTGGTTACTTTGAATGGTGGGGTAGTAACTACATTTCGCCAGATGTTGCGAAGTTATTTGTTGCTTTCATTTTGCCTTTCATCATAAAAATTAGGTTTCTTATTATGTTTTTTAAATAATTCAAAATAGATTATATCGTCAACTTGATTAATAATATTTTTTATTTCATCTTCTGTAATATCTATTCCGTAATGATTAGAAATATCTAATATTCTCGTTTTTATAATGTTATAAAAAGCATCTCTATCAAAAATATATTGAGCAGAAACTATCATAGGCTCAATTTTAAGATTAGTAGGTTTTATTATATCAAGCATTAATTCTGTTAATTCTAATTCACCATAACACCAATAATCATCACAGAATTTTTTACACGTATTTTCATTTACCTTATATAAGTATTTTAATAAATTTTGTTGATCATTTATTGATAAATCCTTATATGGGTGATTAATGATATCATTAATTAATTCTTTTTTAATTCCTGTGTTATTTTGGATGTTATCTAGTGCGTTTTCATGTAATTCCAAAGTTAATAAATCTATTAATTTAAAAGTTAAGGAGTTTGTATTATTTATTTGATGTATTGATACATTCAAAGCACCTGCTATTTTTTGTAGAGTTTCAAATTTAGGTTTTCTATCACCATTTTCATATTTCCTTATTGAAATTTCAGATATTCCAGCGGCAGTAGCTAATTCTTTCTGAGTTAAGTTTTTATCATTTCTTAGGTTTCTAATTTTATCTCCAATATTCATAAAACATACCTCCTAAAAATATATTATCACAAAAACGATACAAAAGTATACTAAAAAAATAAAAAAGAATTGATAACGATACAAAAGTATAATAATATTTAATTAACCGATACAAAAGTATATACAGGGGTGAAATAGTGAACGTAAAACTTAAAAGAATAGAAAAAGGAATAAAACAACAGGATTTTGCAAAGACGTTAGGCATTTCTAAGGCAACTTTAGTAAAAATTGAAAAGGGTGAATATGACATAAGGCTTAGTCTAATGAAAAAGATAGCTGTAGCACTAGATTCTACAGTAGAAGAATTATTTTTTTCAGAAGAATAATTAAAAAAATTTTAAATTACAGTTATATTTTTTAAAAATAATGTGTGATTAGGTATATCATTAATAATTTATTAGTCAAGTTCTAGCATAAAATCATACTTCGCTAGTCCTAAGAAGATGTATAGGTTAAGCTCCAGGTAAAACCCACTGGAGGCTAAGGGGTTCATCATAATATGGATAAAACTTTACAGAGAATTACTTCAAAGCGATGTGTTCTATAATGAAAAGCTATTAAAAGTGTTTATTTGGTGTTTATGCAAAGCGAGTCATACTAATCATATGCAAATGGTAGGTAGACAATCTGTACCATTAGAACCTGGGCAATTTGTTACAGGCAGACTAAAAGCCGGAATAGAATTAAATATGCCACCATCTACTGCATGGGATTATTTAAAACTTTTAGAACGTAGTGGCACTATGAATATAAAGTCCAACAACAAATTTTCTATTGTAACCATTGAAAACTGGGGAAAATATCAAAATGACATTATGTTAGTGGTAAAATGCCCTTATAGGGCTTAAGAAAAACCACCAGCTAAGCTGGTGGATATTTATTTTAAGTTGTGGTTAAAATGCATTTTGTCGTTAATGTGTCGTTAGGTATATAGAGCTAGTTATTCAATACATTATCAATAAAAAAGTAAAATATTAAATAAAAGTAAACAAATTAGATATTTAGCCGATAATATATTTAATAGAATTTTAATGCTAAATTAAACAACTAGGGAAATGTATTTAATTATTGAGGCACATTTCATGGCTGTTAAAGTTTAATTTGCAGTTATCAAGTAATATATATGTT
>NZ_CABDWS010000118.1 GCF_901447495.1 Haloimpatiens lingqiaonensis | reverse complement strand
GTGTTAGGGGGCCGATATTAGGGGGCTAGGGGGCCAGAGGGCTAGTATTGGTGAGCTAAAGTGTTAGATGAGTAAAGGTTTAGCACTAGGGGACTAGGGCTAGTATTAGGAAGTTAGAAGTTCAGATGGTTTTGAGGATAAATATTTGATATAAAAAGAGCTTAAAGTCCAAGGACTTTAAGCTCTTTTTTATATGATGGTGATTATTTTGCTAGTATTTATTATTTTCCTAAAGTTGCAACCATAACAGCTTTTATTGTATGCATTCTGTTTTCTGCTTCATCGAATACAACTGAATTTTTGCTTCTGAATACTTCATCAGTTACTTCTCTTATGTCTAAGCCAGTTTTTTCTTTAGCTTCTGTTGCTACATTTGTTTCAAAGTCATGGAATGATGGTAAACAATGCATGAATAAAGTTTCTGGATTTCCAGTTTTCTCAAACATTTCTTCTGTAACTTTGTATGGAGTTAATAATTTAACTCTGTTAGCTAATTGATCTTCTTCTCCCATAGATGCCCATATGTCTGTGTAGATTACATCTGCACCTTTAACAGCTTCTTCTATATTATCTGTAACTTCTATTTTTGCTCCTGATTCTTTAGCAAATGCTTCTGCTTCTGCCATTACCTTTGGATCTGGATTTAATTCTTTTGGTCCAAGAGCTACGAAGTGCATTCCCATTTTAGCTGCACCATACATTAAAGCATAGCTCATGTTATTTCTTATATCTCCAACGAAAACAAATTTAACTTTGTTAAGTGGTTTGTGGATATGTTCTTCTATAGTTAAAAGGTCAGCAAGAACTTGAGTTGGGTGATCTATGTCAGTAAGTCCATTCCATACAGGTACTCCTGAATGTTTAGCTAGAGCATCAACTGTTTCTTGTTTAAATCCTCTGAATTCGATTCCATCATAGAATCTTCCAAGAACTTTTGCAGTATCTTCTATAGATTCTTTTTTACCCATTTGAGAATTTGTAAGGAATGTTACGTGAGCTCCTTCATCTAAAGCAGCAACTTCAAAAGCACATCTAGTTCTTGTAGAAGTTTTTTCAAATAAAAGAACTATATTTTTTCCCTCTAATGAGTTTCCCTTTATTCCTAATCTTTTTTTATCTTTTAAATTATGAGATAAATCTAATAAGTATCTTATTTCTTGTGGTGTAAAGTCTTTTAATGTTAAAAAATGTCTTCCTTTTAAGTTTATAGCCATTGTTATTCCTCCTCGTTTTATCTTTAGGCTTACTTTGTATGCCTTTTTATTTTCATGATATTATTATAATAAATTTATCAAATTCATTAAATTCATTAAATTCCTTCAATAAATTTATCAAGTTTAAATTCAACAAATAAATACAAATTCCTTCATTTTATATTAATATTTATTTTTCCAAGTATATATTTTTATTAATCAGTTCATATTATTATAAACTTACTCTAATTGGATTTAATCCTAAGTCCTCTATTCAATGTTCAAATACACTCAAAAATACTTTTTCATTATCTGATAATTACCACTTACATGGAAATTTTTCTTAATTCCTTATTAAATATCACATATGCTGTATTATAAGTCTTCCCTATATAAAGGCATAGACATACATCTTGGGCCTCCTCTTCCTCTAGATAACTCTGAGGATGCCATTGAAAGCACTGTTACGTTGTACTTATCCAATATCTCATTTGTAATGTAATTTCTTTCATAAGTAACAACCTTACCTGGAGCTATAGCTAAGGTATTTGATCCATCATTCCATTGCTCTCTTCCAGATATTATCCTGTCTCCGCCTCCGCAGCGAATTAATGTTATATCCTTCTTTAGGTATTTAGAAAGTATTTTTTCTAAAGAGCCTTCTTCTTCATTCATAATAAGCTCCTTATTTTTTTCATCAAAGGTTACAGCTGTAACCTTTAAGCTTCCCTCGATACCTGGATGAACAGTAAACTTATCATGATCTATCATTGTAAATACAGTATCTAGATGCATAAAAGCTCTTATCTTAGGAATGTCGAATATAAGTACAGTATTAAAGGATTCTCCTGCTTCAAATATGTTTTTTGCCATGGTTAAAATAGCTTCTTTATCTGTTCTTTCACTATGTCCCACAGCTAAAATTTCATTGGACAATACCAATTCGTCTCCACCTTCAATATTATACTGATGGCTTCTATCGTACCATAAAGGTACGTTTGAACCTTTAAATTCAGGATGATATTTAAAAATGTATTTGCCAAATATAGTTTCTCTTCTTCTGGTCCTTGTCCTCATGGAGTTTAAGGTAATGCCTTTTCCTATAGATGCAAAAGGATCTCTAGTAAAATATAAATTTGGCATAGGATCCATTAAAAATGGATATTCATTGAAATCTTCCTTGTATCCAACTTCCTTTTTTCTCACTCCTGCCATTATTTTATCTACCATAGCCTTTGTTGGCAATGCTCTCAAAAACTCCTTAATTTTTTCTATTTCTTCCTTCTTTTCTATACCACATTCACTAATAACTTCACTTAAAAACAATTCCTTAACTTCTTTACATTCTACTGATTCTGCTGTAAGCTTTTCAAGATATAGAACTTCTACACCATTGTTTTGAAGAATCTTAGCAAAGTTGTCATGCTCTTCCCTTGCTACTTTTAAAAAAGGTATATCATCAAATAAAAGCCTTTCCAAGTAGTCTGGGGTTAAGTTTTCTATTTCTTCTCCTGGTCTATGAAGCACTACTGTCTTTAAATTGCCAATTTCGGAATATACATGTATGTTTCTTCCACTCATTGTCAATATCCCCCCTTCGTAGTTCACATATCTTTGTAACCATTAATTACAAAATATCCTATGCAATTTATACATTAAATATTTTTAAAAGCTTATTTAAAAATATTATCTATTCACTTAGTTCTCTCTAATACTCTCTATACATAAAGTAAAATCATGGGATTACTTAACAATCTTAGTTCCACTTAATCCTTTTAAAGCTTCTTTTGCTTTTGATAAAGATGCTATTATAGCTGTTTTATCTTCTTTGAATTGTGCAAATTTCTTACAAGCTTCAACCTTTGGAAGCATACTTCCTGGTGCAAATTGTCCTTCCTCTATATATCTATCAACTTCTTCTAAAGTCATAACCTCAAGGGATTTTTGATCTGGTTTATTGAAGTTTACACAAACTCTATCCACTGCAGTTAATATTAAAAGCACATCTGCATCCAATATTTCAGCAAGTTTTTCTGCTGCAAAGTCCTTATCTATAACTGCTGCTACACCCTTTATAGTATTGTTCTCTTGCACAACAGGTATTCCACCGCCTCCGCAAGACACTACAACTGCTCCTGATGCTACTAAATTCTTTATTAAGTCCTTTTCTATTACATCTATTGGCTTTGGAGATGCTACTACTCTTCTATACCCTCTACCCGCATCTTCCTTCATAATATATCCTTTTTCCTTTTGCAATTTTTCTGCTTCTTCTTTACTATAGAATGAACCTATAGGTTTAGTTGGGTTTTGGAATCCTTTGTCATTTTTATCCACTAAAACCTGAGTAACTACAGTTCCTACAGATTTATTTATATTTCTCTTTTTTAACTCTTCTGAAATAGCATTTTGAAGATGATATCCTATGTATCCTTGTGAAAAAGATCCGCAAACATCAAAAGGGAATAGCACATTAGAATTATCTGCTTTATAAGCAGTTTCTGTACACGCTACTATTTGACCAACCTGTGGTCCATTGCCGTGAACTATTGATATTTCATGACCTTCTTCTATTAAATCAACTATTGATTTAGCTGTTTCTTTACAAGTGTTAAGCTGTGCCTCAGCAGTTTTATCCTTTGGATCTGATTGCAAAGCATTTCCACCTAATGCCAAAACTATTTTCATATGTTCCCCTCCTCAACCGATTAAAACCTAACATTATTACAAACTCTATGCAAGGTCATAGTACTATGAATTGAAAACCTTGTCAACCTTTTAAAATAGCGGTTCTTTGTATAACTATTCTTATTTTTTTACTGCTAAATCACCCAAATTTAGCCTATTACTTAATTATTGTTTGAATTTTTTAAAATTTTATGCACAATATGCATAAATATAGCTGAAATTTGTATATAAAATTATTTATTCTACTTATTTTTATTTTTTAAGTTGACATACTAATATTAAATGCATATAATAATATTAAAGATACCCCATACGGGTATAGGAGGTGTTTGTATATGAATTTAATTTTAGATGAAAAATCAAGAGAAGTACTTTCTTCAGGTCTAACTAAGAAGAACAAATCTGCTGTTAGATTAATGATAAAAGGCTTTGGCTGAGGCGGCCCTCAACTTGGAATTGTTCTGGATGAACAAAGAGAGGGAGATATAGAAACTACAGTAGATGGAATAAAATTTGTAGCTGATAGAGAAGAATCCTTCATTTTTGAAAATGCTAAATTAGTTTATCAATCAGGCATATTTGGCAATGGAGTAAAAATAATCCCTTCAAATATAAAAACTAGTACCTGTTAGCTAGTGAGCCGATATTAGTGGGCCGATATTAGTGGGCTAGTGGGCTAGTGGGCTAGTGGGCTAGTGGGCTAGTGGGCTAGTGGGCTAGTGGGCTAGTGGGCTAGTGGGCTAGTGGGCTAGTGGGCTAGTGGGCTAGTGGGCTAGTGGGCTAGTGGGCAGAAAAAGCTTTGCTTTTTCTGCCCACTAAACTATAATAAAGATTTTCCGTAGCATTGCGAAGGAAAATCCTCCTTTCCTAGCCCTCTAGCCCTCTGACACCCTAGCCCTCTAATACTTGGTCCTCTGACACCCTAGCCCTCTAATACTTGGTCCTCTAACACTTGGCACTCTAACACTTGGCAAACTGGCAAACTAATTAATCGGTTTTTTATTTATCACATTAGAAAGAGTGTTTATACTTTGAGTAAGATTTTCAAGTTTTCCCTCAATTCTAATTAAAAGATATAGACTTATGGCTATAGGAAATCCTAAATTCCCTATTAGGTTAACTATAGAATCCATATATATCACTTCCCTTCAATAATATATATGTACTTTTCATATCTTTTCCCATTGCTTTCCTTGTTTTTTAGCCTCATGTCTTTAAGCAAAAAAATAAAAGCCCCATGTTAACCATGAAGCTAAGGTCATATATTATTTATTCTTCAGATTTCTCATTTTTATACTCATCTACTATCTTTTGTACTAATTTCTTTATAGCACTAGCTTGAGCTATTAAAGTCATCACTACTAAAAATACTAAAATTCTTTCTTCATCAGTGTTTTTTAAATTTAATCCACTTATTATTTCATTAAACTTATCTTCTTTAAAATAATCCTTACATAAAAAATCTGAAAAACTTTCTTCTTGTATTTTAGAAAATATTTTATATGCCTTTTCCCAAGATATTATATCGTCACTTCTGTCATTGATCTCATTAAAAGCTAATCTAAAAACCTTACTTATCTCTTCCGTTGTAAGTATCGGTCTCATGTAACTTAAAAGTACTAACTGTGCTAGATGAAGTTTAGTGTATCCTCTTTTTTTGCCATCCTCTGGTTTAGATATAATTTCACTTTTAATATAATTTTGAACAATATTTTTTGTATATTTTTCATTTTCAAATCTATCATTCAAATAGTCTATTACCTGCGATAAAAAAAGATCGTATTGTGGCAAATCATCATAAGGCACTATATTGTTTATAGATACATCTCTAGCCAATTTATTTATAGTTTCAATAGAAAAAAAATCTTTTTTTTCCACTTAATAAAAACTCCTCCCTTTATGAATTTTAATATAAGCGGATACTTAAAATTATCCACTATAATAAATTTATGGACATTATTAAGCTAAAATAATTCACTTATATACATTACTTACATATATA
>NZ_CABDWS010000117.1 GCF_901447495.1 Haloimpatiens lingqiaonensis | reverse complement strand
GGAAGGAATAAACGCTGAAAGCATCTAAGCGTGAAGTCCACCTCAAGATTAGATTTCCCATAGCGTAAGCTAGTAAGACTCCTGGAAGACTACCAGGTTGATAGGTCGGAGGTGTAAGCATGGTAACATGTTCAGCTGACCGATACTAATAAGTCGAGGGCTTGATCAAAAGATAATTGACAGTTGACAATTGACAATTGACAATTAAAAGATTTTCCACACTGTGCAATTTTGAAAGAACAATAAGTTCTTTTTTTAGTAAGCTAGTCCGTTAAACTCTAGTAACTAGATACGCTGCGCAGCAGCTAAATACTAGCCCTCTAGACGCTAGCCCACTAGCCCACTGAATTTATCTGGTGATTATGGCTTGAAGGTAACACCCCTTCCCATTCCGAACAGGACGGTTAAGCTTCAAAGCGCCGATGGTACTGCAGGGGAAGCCCTGTGGGAGAGTAGGTCGTCGCCAGGTTGAATATTCCGCGATAGCTCAACGGTGGAGCACTCGGCTGTTAACCGATAGGTTGAAGGTTCGAATCCTTTTCGCGGAGCCATATAAAGAGGCATAAGCCTCTTTTTTTATTTTTTGAAAATAAATTGTTTCCAAACTATGTACTTTTTAATTTTATTTTAACAATTTTACAATAAAATATGATATATTAAATATGTATTTGTATTATTCAATTGATTTAGGGGGGAGGTGAACTGTGGCAAAAACATTAATAATTCTTATAAAAAAGGAGTTTAACATATTCCATATAGAATTTTATTAGTTTTTGTAACAGGAAAACAAATGTTATTCAATAAGAAAAAACATCAAAAGGTAGAAGTTATTGAAAAAGATGAAATTGATAATAATGAAATTTTGGAAAAAATATATAAAATGAATATTAAAGAAAAATATCAAAGTATACTTAGTGAAAAGGTTTTTATACAATCTGAAGGTACTTTAGATATTACTGAGCAATTAATTAAATCGGTAGAGGGAATAAATAATCAATTAGATATAAATTCTAACAATATAGCTAAAACAGTGGATGTATCCTCAGAAGTGGGGGCTTTTTCAGAAGAAGTAAATGCTAGTGTACAGGAAACTTTGAATGTAATTGCAAATATGATGGATAAAGCTGACTTAGGTCAAGAATCAGTAGATAATTTAATAAAAAGTATAAATATAATAAAAAATACTGTTTTTAATATGGAAGAGGCACTGCTTAAGTTATCTGAAAAATATAGTAAAATAAAAGGTATAGTAGATACTATAAAAGGTATAGCTAAGACAACTCATTTATTATCCTTAAATGCTAATATAGAAGCTGCTAGGGCAGGAGAAGCTGGAAAAGGATTTGTTGTAGTAGCTGGAGAAGTTAAGAAATTGGCTGAAAACAGTTCTATATCTGCAGACGAAATAGATAAAATAATAGAAGAAATTACTACGGTTACAGATAAGACATTAGAAATTATAAAGGATGGAGCGGAAAAGGTCTCACAGAGTACTAATATTGCTGGGGAAAGTAAGAAATCTATAGATGAGCTATTAGAATCTGTAGATAGAACAAAAGTTATTTCAGAGCAAATAGCAATTGCAGTTAGAGAGCAAACGGAAAAAAATCAATATATGATTTCAGTTATAAGTGAAATGGTAGAAGGAAGCGAAAAAGTAAAGACTTATAATGAAGGTATATCTGTTAATGTTGAAAGGCAGAGAGCAGCATTAAGTGTTCTAAAAGAAACTATTACTAATTTAAAAGAACTATCTATAAGCAGCGATAATATGCATAAAGATAATGTACATAAAGATAATGTGAATTTTAATATTTGTTTCGATAAGGTACAATCATTTGATCCATTAAAAGCTACGGATATGAATACAATAGGTGTATTATCTTTAATAAATATTGGTTTAGTTCAATTTGGTACTGGGACAGATGTAATAGGAGCATTAGCTAAAAGCTGGCATTTAGAAGAGGATAATGTAACTTGGGGTTTTCAATTGAGAAGGGGATTGAAATTCCATAATGGCAGAGATATAACCGCTAGAGATGTAAAATTTTCTTTTGAAAGATTATTAAGTAGAGCAGAAAATTCGCCAAATAGATGGCTATTGAGTATAATTAGGGGTTCAAAGGAGTTTTATGAAGGAAGGATTTCAGAAGTTAATGGTATAATTGTTAGTGGAGATTATAACTTAAAAATTGTATTAGAACATCCATATAGCTCTTTTGTAAATAATTTAGCTCATGGTTCATGTGTAATACTACCTAGAGAAGAGATATCTAATATAGATGCAAAACCTGTTGGAGCAGGACCTTTTAAATTTAGAGAATATAAAAAGGAAGAAGAAATATTAGTATTAGACAAATTTGAGCAATATGGTTTAGGAGAAGCTATGATAGACCAAATAAATATAATGTACAATCTAGAAGATGATACTAAAGCATTTTTAGAGGGTAATTTGGATTATGTAAGGATTTCTCCAGAAAATATAAAAATAATAAAAGATGAAGGATTTGTTATAAATAAACAAGTATGTTTAGGTTCTAGATTTATAACTTTTAATTTTCAAAGAAACAATTCACTATTAAATAATAAAAAAATTAGACAAGCTATTAATTATTCTGTTGACCGAGAAAGAATCATAGAAGAAGCTATGGGTGGATTAGAAATAGAGAATAGCGGATTGATACCTCCTATAATATTAAATGGAAAGAAAACCATAGGGTATAAAAGAAATTTACAAAAAGCTAAAGAATTTATGGCTGAAAGTGGTATCAGAAATGGAAAGTTATCCTTACTAATATCTACTGATGGAGGTAATAAATATATACATTCCTCTATAGCTAAGATTTTAAAAGAAAACTTAAGAGATATAGGAATAGAATTAACTGTAAAAGAAGTAAAATCAGCTGAATATTATAGTAAAGAAAATGTTGATAGTTGCGATATGATTGTCTATGGGTGGATGGGTGATTCAGGTACTGCAGATAATTTTATGGAGCCATTAATGGATTTAGAAAACCCTGCCAATAGAAGTAGATATGATAATCCAAAAGCAATGGAAATGATAAATGAAATTAAAAAAATAAATAATCCTTATAAATACAGAGATATGTTAGAAAAAATGGAAGAGGCAATAGTAGAAGATGCCCCATACATTTTCTTAAGCAGCATATGCACAAATTATGCCTTTAATAAAAAAGTAAAAGGATTAAAGGTCACACCATTGAATTTAATTAATTTGCAAGATGTTTGGAAAGAATAGTAAGTAATGTGAATTAAGGCATATAAAAATACACCAGTATGTCCAAGGTTTGTGTAAACAAATATGGATGTTCTGGTGTATAATTTTTTATTGTATATATTAGTTTAATTATAAGTATAGTGTTATTGAGTTATAGGGTTTTCAATGCTTTGCCATAAAAATATATCTTAGTTTTTTGTGGTTACTTTTATATTTTTACCATCACCAGATACGAGTATATTTCCATCTAAATCAGATCTATATAATTTACAATTGATCTTTTTTAATTTAGATATGGTTTCCCTATGAGGATGACCATATTTATTATCTTTTCCACAAGTAGCTATAGCTATTTTAGGGTTTACATTTTTTAAAAATACTTCTGAAGTAGAGGAAACACTGCCATGATGGCCTAGTTTTAAAACCTCAGCAGATACATCATATTTTTTAGATAATACATCCTTTTCCACTAAAGCTTCAGCATCTCCTGTAAATAAAAATTTATTATCTTTATATTTTAGCTTAATTATAGGTGAATAATTATTTAATTCATCATAATCATTTCTATTTGGTGATAACATTTCGCAGATTGCATCTTTACCTAAGTCTAAAGAAACACCTTCTTTAGCTACATGTATTTTTAAATTTTTAGATTTTAGTGCATTAATCATGTCTCTATAAGTTTTAGTAGTATGAGTTTTTTTAGGTGCATAGAAATTTACTACATCAAAGGAATTTATAATATAACTGGCACCACCTATATGATCTTCATGGGGATGGGTTACTATAAAATAGTCCAATTTCTTTATATTTACTTTCTTTAAATATGAAATTAGTTTATCTTTACTGTCTCTAGGACCAGCATCTATTAGCATGTTTTTATTGTTTACTTGAACTAGTATACTATCGCCTTGTCCCACGTTTATATAGTGTACAAGAATATTATTTGGTGATTTTTCGGATTTCCCCCTTGTAGTTTTTACAGTATCATTAGTAGCAGTATTTTTATTAGATGGATTTATATTATTAGAACTAGCACATCCAACTAATAAAAACGTAGAAATCACCATTGATAAAAATAAATAAATATGTTTTTTGAATACTTTCATAAAATACCTCCAGTTTAAATATTAAATGCATATCTATATTATATATATAACATAAGTTTAATAAAAGCAATTTGAAACTAAATTTTAAATTTTATCCGATGACTACCTGCCGTAACACTCCCACTTTTAACAAAGTGCGAGATAACGGCAGCTACGTCCCTGGATAACGATCTCTAAGCTTCAGTTGGGGTAAAAACTCCATCTGAAGGTTAGAGCTCTGTTTATGGTTTGAATTTAGAAAGATAGCAGTTAAATTAAAATTCGGTGTTTATACTATACGGTTGAAAAGAGAAATAAGCATTAGTATAATATAATTAGCTAAAAAAGTAAAAGGAAGGTATGACCAATGAAAACATATTTTAAAATAACAGTGTTTATATTTTATATGATAGGGGCAATTTTTAAAACAATAAAACTGAATTTTTTAAAGAAATTTTCATCTGAGGACAAGTATCAGGAGTATTTAAATAAATCTGTTTATAACTGGGCAAAATTTTCAGTGAATTTGGTAGGGGTAAAGCTTCAGGTAAAGGGAAAAGAAAATATACCAGAAGGAACCTGTCTATTTGTATCCAACCATCAAGGAAATTTAGATATACCTTGTATAATTGCAGGAATTAATAGACCTATGGGATTTATAGCAAAAAAGGAGCTAATAAAGGTACCAGTTATATCTACATGGATGAAGGCAATACATTGTGTATTTATGGACAGACAGAATGTGAGGGAGTCTTTAAAATCTATTCAAGAAGGAGCAGGACTATTAAAAAGTGGACATAACATGGTTATTTTTCCAGAAGGAACTAGGAGTAAGAGCAGCCTTGTGGGAGAGTTTAAAAAGGGAAGTATGAAATTGGCTACTAAAGCAGAAGTTATGGTGGTGCCTGTTACAATAGATGGTACATATAAAGCTTGGGAAGGTAATGGAGGAAAGGGACTTATTCCAGCTGATGTAACTATTACTATACATAAAGGTATAGATATTAAAGAATTGGACAAGGAAAAAAAGACAACCTTAGCTGAAGAGGTTAGGGAGATTATAATAAGTGGAATAGAAGAATAATATGATTTAAAGTTGTATATTTAAGAATATAAATAAACAATTGTGTAAATATAGCAGAATATATTGAAAAATCATGAAATATGATATATAATATAGATGAAAAATTAATTATATTTAAATATATCTTCGGGGCAGGGTGAAAATCCCTACCGGCGGTTATAGCCCGCGAGCCGTAAGGCAGATTCGGTGTGATTCCGAAGCCGACAGTTAGAGTCTGGATGGGAGAGGAGAAATTTTTGTTTTGTGTTTTTTGAGCCCTGAAACATTTCAGGGCTTTTAATTTTCCCAAAACATACCCCGATAAAGATAGTGTAAAGTGAAATATGAAAAAGTTAAGCTTAAAAATGTTTTGCCCGAAGGGCGCAGAATAATAAAATACTTTGTAATTTGAAGATGAAGTAACGAATTTTGAGCATGACAAAAAATCCTTTTGAGTGAAGGAAAATTTTTGATATTAGTAATCTCTACATGGAGTTATTCACGTAGTGGCTAATAAATATCCCATA
>NZ_CABDWS010000116.1 GCF_901447495.1 Haloimpatiens lingqiaonensis | reverse complement strand
TTGCCCACGTGTTACTCACCCGTCCGCCGCTAATCCGTTCCCCGAAGGGAACTTCATCGCTCGACTTGCATGTGTTAGGCACGCCGCCAGCGTTCGTCCTGAGCCAGGATCAAACTCTCAATTTAAAGTTCAATCTCAAACTCAAATTCACTGACTTTATGATTTATCATCATCATCTCTGTTTAATTTTCAAAGACCAGTTTTTAGCTTTGTCTTACGACGTACTTTATATTATCAAAATTAATTTATCTTGTCAATAGATTAATTAATTTTGTTCTCTGTTGCTGCGCATCGTGGCAACAACGACAAGTGTTATTATATATCCTTAATGTCCTTAAGTTTATACTATTTATGCTTTTATAATAAGTTTATATTGTATATTCTCATTATTCCTTAATTTTTTAAAGTTTTCCTCCTATTGATACACCCGATAACGTTTCTTATATACCAATCACTAACTACTAATCTCCATTCTCTAATCACTAGTCACTACTCCCCAGTCATTAATCGCTATTAACTATTTATTCAACTTCCGCATTTATAACATAAAAATGCAAAAATTGATATTTAATATTTGATATTTAATATTTCTATATTTTCGCTAGCTACCGCCAATAAAAATTTTTTTTAAGCCTTTATTCATCTAATATAAAGCCCCAAATTTATGTATGAAATTTAAGTCATAACCATCTAAACAATATTAACGGTTGAAGGTTATGACTGTGATAGTTTACTTAAGGCTATTAATTATTTCTTTAAATTTGTTTCCTCTTACTTCAAAATTAGGGAACATATCAAAACTAGCACAAGCAGGTGACAATGTTATTATGTCTCCTTTTTCAGCTACTTCTCTAGCTTTCTCTACTGCTTCTTCTAAACTATTTACTAAATATATAGGAATATTTACTTTCTTATCTTCCATTACCTTTTCAAAAGCATCCTTTATTTTGTTTTTAGTTACACCTAAAAGCACAAGAGCTTTTATTTTAGAATACCCTTCTTCAGCTAATGGCTCAAAAGGTATATTTTTATCATATCCTCCTGCAATTAATACCACTGGTTTATGAAAGGATTTTAATCCAGCTAATGTTCTTGTTGGGCTTGAAGCTATGGAATCATTGTAGTACTTAATTCCTTCTATCTCTCTTATAAACTCTGTTCTATGCTCAACTCCAGTAAAATTAGTAGCAACCTTTTTCATAGATTCTATACTAACTTCTTCATAAGTTGCACAGAAAGCAGCCAATAAATTTTCCACATTATGCATTCCTAATATTTTAATTTCATCTTTTTTACAAACTGGCTTACCTTTTATATAAAGAATTTCATCTTTAAAGTATCCACCATCTTCTATTATCTCTTTTATACTGAATTGTCTCACATCGCCCTTAGCTTCTGAAACCATGCCATTGGTAATATCATTATCTCTGTTTAATATCAATAAATCCTTTTCGCCTTGATACTTGAATATATTCTTTTTAGCTTCTACGTATTCTTCCATACCTTTGTGCATATCCAAGTGATTTGGACTTAAATTTGTCACTACTGCTACATTACCGGAATATTCCATTTTCATAAGTTGAAAACTCGATAACTCTAATACTACTTTATCCTCTTTATTTATGTTTTCTATTTCAGCAAATAAAGGAGTTCCTATGTTTCCACCTACCCAAGCTTTATACCCCTCTTCTTTTAATATATTATATATAAGCGTAGTTGTAGTAGTTTTACCATCACTGCCTGTTACTCCAAATATTTTGGCTGGGCAATATTTTATAAATTCCTCCATTTCAGAAGTTATATAGACCCCTTCTTCTTTTGCCCTTACTAAAACAGGATTATCAAATCTCATAGAAGGAGTTTTAAATACAACCTGAAAACCTGTTAGCTTATCTAAATATCCCTCTCCCAAAACAGCATTAACCCCTATATTCATTAATTCATCATATGTGTCTCCCAATTGGTCTTTACTTTTTTTATCAAATGCAGTTACTTTAGCACCTAGCTTAACTAAAAAATGAATTAAAGGTTTATTGCTGACACCTATGCCTACTACCGCTACATTTTTCCCTTTTATAAATTCCTTAAATTCTTTAAATTCACGTCTCATATTTTTACCTCCAAAATAAGTGTTATAGCACGCTATCACATTTTAATTATATCACTCTAAAAGATAAATAAAAATCATTTATAAAATACATACAATAAATGAATGTTTACGTTGTTATATTTTTCAGTGAATATAATAAATATTATTATTAGTTTACGACATAAAACTACAAATACCATATTGAATTTATTGTGTAAATTGCGTGAATTTATTTAATTTAAAAACTTTATTTTTACCACTTGAATATTGTTATACACCTATGGTATACTTCTTTTTGTGCCGTAAGAAAGTATTAATAATTCCCCAAGTTTTAGTAAACATATGACATATCCCCATGATTAAACCCTATTTTGCCGGATAGTATTATCCGGTTATTTTTTTATTTTAAATTAGTTAAATTAAAAACCTGTGTGTAAAAACTTACAAACACAGGTTTTTTTATATACTAAATGTTTTTATCATTTTACTATTTATCAGTGTAAACACCAAATATATAAATTCTGCCTTCATTTCCTAAACTAAGACTTAACTTCTTTTTTAAATCTGTACTGAGAGATTTATGCTAGTTGTATTAGAATTGAAGTTTTTCTTCTATAAATTTATCTAACTGGTCTACGTCTAATCTTATTTGCTCCATAGTATCTCTATGTCTTATAGTAACTGTATTATTTTCTAGTGTATCATAATCTATAGTTATGCAATATGGAGTTCCTATTTCATCTTCTCTTCTGTATCTCTTTCCTATACTTCCTGCATCATCATAATCCACATTGAACTTTCTGCTTAAGTTTCCATAAACCTCTAATGCTTTATCTGATAATTTTTTAGTCAATGGTAATACTGCTGCTTTGAATGGTGCAAGAGCTGGATGCAAGTGTAATACTGTTCTTACATCTCCATTTTCTAGTTCTTCCTCATCATAAGCATCCACTAAAAATGCTAGTGCAACTCTGTCTGCTCCTAAAGATGGTTCTATACAGTATGGAACATATTTTTCGTTAGTTGTAGGATCTAAGTAGCTCAAATCTTGACTTGAGTGTTCTGCATGTTTTTTTAAGTCATAGTCTGTTCTATCAGCAATACCCCATAATTCTCCCCAGCCAAATGGAAATAAATATTCTATATCTGAAGTGGCATTACTGTAGAATGATAATTCTTCTTGAGCATGATCTCTAAATCTTAAACTTTCCTTTTCCACTCCTAATGATAATAGGAAGTCCCAGCAATAATCTTTCCAATATTTAAACCATTCTAGGTCAGTTCCTGGCTTACAGAAAAATTCTAGTTCCATTTGTTCAAATTCTCTTGTTCTAAATGTAAAGTTTCCTGGAGTTATCTCATTTCTAAAAGATTTTCCTATTTGAGCTATACCAAATGGTACTTTCTTTCTTGCAGATCTTTGAACATTTTTAAAGTTTACAAATATACCTTGAGCAGTTTCTGGTCTTAAGTATATTTCTGATTTAGAATCTTCTGTTACTCCTTGGAATGTTTTAAACATCAAATTAAACTTTCTTATATCAGTAAACTCTTTTTTACCACACTTAGGACAAACTATTTCATTCTTTTCTATATATTCCCTTAATTCTTCATTTGTCCATCCATCTGCACTTACATTGTCATTACCATTAGCGCTTAAATGGTCTTCAACTAATTTATCAGCTCTATATCTAGCTTTACATGCCTTACAATCCATTAATGGATCTGAAAAACCTCCTATGTGTCCAGATGCTACCCAAACTTCGCTGTTCATCAATATAGCTGCATCAATTCCCACATTGTATGGACTTTCTTGAACAAATTTTTTCCACCATGCTTTTTTTACATTGTTTTTGAACTCTACACCTAAAGGACCATAATCCCAAGAGTTTGCTAAGCCACCATATATCTCAGAGCCTTGAAATATAAATCCTCTTCCCTTACACAAAGCAACTATCTTTTCCATAGTTTTTTCACATGCCATAATCTTCCCTGCCATCAAAATCCCATAAATGGGTTCTGCACCTTATACATTATAAAGTGGTAGTATATTCTAATCATTTAAACTACAAAGCAGGTTTTTCACCTACCTTTCCTTATTATAGTTACAAATAATTTTTTAAACATTATTTTTATCACTTAAAGAAATTAATATGCCCTAAATATTTTTATATAAAAAAAAAGCCCAATACCATAAGGGACGAAATTTCATTCCGCGGTTCCACCCTCTTTGGCATCAGCCCATCTTCCTTCATCATGTACTCCAAAGCGCCCTTTACCATAACTTTTTGATCATTCTCACCAACCATGATCTCTCTAAAAAAAAGTTTATAGCTACTCCTCTTTTTCATAGCACACAAATATTTAATTTGTATATTATTTTATCAAATATTAAATATAAGTCAATAGTATTCAAAAAATAAAAATGGCTCCGCAGAGAGGACTCGAACCTCCAACCTATCGGTTAACAGCCGAGTGCTCCACCGTTGAGCTACTGCGGAACATTTATTACATTTATTATTATATCAAAAAAATTTAACATTGCAATACTTTTTTACTAATTTTTATTGTAATTTTTATTCTAAACTTTTACTGTATCTATTATAAAAATACTCCAAATTACAAACTAACGAAATTCTTATGATTTAATTTTCTTATATATTCTCCAATACTATTTACAGAAAGTACTGTAGCAATTATCATTATTCCCGGAAATAAACTAGTCCACCATTTATTGGATAATATGTCCTTTTGGGCATCTATAAGCATACTTCCCCAAGAAGGTATTTCCACTGGTAGTCCTAAGCCTAAAAAACTCAAAGTAGACTCTGTCACTATTGCACTAGCCACATTTAAAGTGCATATAAAAATTATAGTGGGCATAAAATTAGGTAGCAAATGTCTTCTTAATATGTGAAAAAATCCTGCTCCCATTCCCCTAGATGCTACAACGAACTCTGATGATTTTAATTTCAATACTTCTCCCCTTACTATCCTTGCAACTCTCATCCAGCTAGTAATGGAAATTACTAATATTATCTCCAGCAAACCTTTATTTTCAAAAAATGCTTGAATGAAAGCTACTATAACTATAGATGGTAGTATTAGAAAGAAGTCTAATATTCTCATCATTATTTTATCTAAAATCTTGCCATAATATCCACTGACACAGCCATATATAATTCCTATTGCACTGGATATTATCATGCAAGCTACACCTACTAATATAGAGACCCTTCCCCCATATATGCATCTTATTAATATATTTCTTCCCATGCCATCAGTACCAAAAATATATTTTGAATTTGGCGAAATATATGTTCTAGATAAATTCATATAATTTTGAGGCTCCTTTATAAATAATGGAACTATGAAAGCTACTAATGTTAAAAAAACTAAAAAGGCTATAGAAACAAATGGGAAATTATCTTTGCTTACACACTTATTACTTTCACATTTAAATCCAAAGGAATTTATACTCCTCATTTTAATCTTCCACCTCCCTAATCCTAGGGTCAATACATTTACAGAACATATCTGATACTATATTACATAAAATAATTATTATACCTATAATAATTACCCCGTTGCATAAAACTTATAAAAAGTTATAAATATATAAATTTTACTTGCGTTATTCGTTACCAAATAACATTTCCTGTTCATAGAGTTCTATTTTGAATAATTAATTATTCTACTCTAGTTTGTGTAACTCTCCTAGGACTTGAATTCCCCCACAACGCAGGGTACATATTAGCATTATCTTTTAGGTGATATTATGCTAATTTATAGTTACCAAGATTAATTGAAGCGTTTTTATCTCTGTCTATTTTCAGTCCACATTTA
>NZ_CABDWS010000115.1 GCF_901447495.1 Haloimpatiens lingqiaonensis | reverse complement strand
TTGATAACAAGATAGGATTAAAGCCATATCAGCTAAGGGAAGAAATAAAAATGCCGAAGGCTCCAGAAGGATTAGAATACAGAAATTTAGGTACAATGGAGCACAATATATGTGATGTATTAGCTCAGAGAATGAAAGGAAGAAAAATGAGTTGGTCTATTAAAGGTGCCAATAATTTAGCTAAAATACTAGCTGAAAAAGCAAGTAAAAGAATATACAATGTGATAAATGAGGTATGTTCAGGAGTTGTTTCAGATGATAAATTAGAAACAATAACAGAGATGATTACATTAACAGCAGCTGATGTAAATAAGAAGGTAAAGAAAAGTAAGTATTATCCTATACAACAAGCAAGAGTACCATTTACAGGCTGCGCCATGACTAATGGAAGAAAAGCTATACAAAGCTTTTTTAAAGAAAAAAATTTTAGTGAACTTATTTATAGATAGTTTTAAAATTTTGAATAAAAAGTTAACGGGATAAGTGCGCCCTTTCGGGCTGCGGGCGAAGCCCTTTTGGAATAAAATTTTCAACTGAATTTATAATGGAAAAATTAAGAAATAAAATTGCCCACTTTAACTTGACACAAACTTCTTTGTGTTGTTAATTGAAAAGTGTATAACAAAATGATATACTATACAATAGACTAAATATATACAAATGCTCTGCTCACATGAAGTGGCCAAGGCAATTTAAATTTTAGGGGTGAAAAATATGCCTAAAGAAAAAGGAACGAGAACCTTAGCAGAAAATAGAAAAGCAAGACATGATTATTTCATAGAAGAAGTCTATGAAGCTGGAATAGAATTAGTAGGAACAGAAGTAAAGTCCATAAGAGAAGGAAAAGCTAATTTAAAAGATAGCTATGCTGATATAAGAAATGGAGAAGTATTTGTAATAAATATGCATGTAAGCCCATATGAAAAGGGAAACATATTTAATAAAGATCCATTAAGAGATAGAAAATTACTTCTTCACAAAAGTGAAATTCTTAAATTAACTGGTTTTACAAGCCAAAAGGGATACACTTTGGTGCCTTTATCTTTATATTTAAAAAATGGAAGAGTAAAAGTAAGCTTAGCAGTGGCAAAAGGAAAGAAAAATTATGACAAGAGAGATGCTATGCTTGAAAAAGCTGCCAAGAGAGATATTGATAGGCAGATGAAAGAAAGAATGAGATTATAGGCATAATGTAATTGCTTTTTACAAGTATTAATACTTGATTAATTATCATATGTATTGTATTATAATAACGTATCATGATTTTGACATTGCGCTATATATAGGTGTATAATAATAGATACACTTTGTTTATAGTAAAGTTTAAATTATGGTTACACTTTGAAAATTAAATATCGGTGGCGTTCCTGTGTGTAAATTATCATGGGGGCGTAATGGTTTCGACGGGGGTGCGTAGCTCCTGGGAAGCGAGTCGAGGGACCCATGGGCCCGCGTTAAAAAACTATGGATTTAAATATAAACGCAAACGATAATTTAGCATTAGCAGCTTAGTATAGCCGCTCGTCAGCCTAAGAGTCCCGCGACTTAGGGTCTGGCGTCGACAGCGGGGAACCGAGCCCTACAAAGCTTTGAGTAGGGAACGGAATTTATGAAGCTACCAAAACCAAAAGCCTGTCCTTAGGCGTTTGGCAGAGGGAATTTTAAAATAAGGACTGCACTCGGAGATGCTCAGGGGATGCGGCTTTCGGACAGGAGTTCGATTCAGAAGGGTCGCCCTACGAAGTGATTTGTAGGTGAAAATCTGGCTTTATCGGTGAACCCGTAACAGTTAAAGCTGACGGCAATACCGAGGGGTATGTGAAGAAATTCAACAGCCCCGTATCGACTTATAGGTTTCTAAGTTAGAGACAATGCAGTAGTGTAATTTAATACTGTTATAGAAGTACACTTTAAATTTTTCTTTCTTATAGAAGAAGATAAATTTTACAGTGTGATGATGCTCTAATAAGAAATACTAGGATAGAAGTTTTAAAACTATAATATGGCTTCTATAATACGCCAGAGAACTTGGAAAAAAGTTCAAAATATAGTCAGTGCTGGCAGAAATGCCAGAATAGCATGTCTCCTCGCCTCCACCAATAAAAAAACCCATCACAAAAACGTGGTGGGTTTACCTATTTTATACTAATAAATTCTTCATAAAACTTTTCTTTAGCTTCAAGCATTTCTTTAGAATATTTTCCATTTCGAGGAGTAACTTCTTTGTATTTTTCAATTATTAACCTAGCTCTTTTCTTCTTAAGAAACGAAGAAAATTTGACTCCAAAGAATTAAATTAGTAAAATTATAAAATCAACAGATAAAAAATTAATCTCAAAAGGGGAAAGATGTAATGAATAAACCAGTACCAATAACTGAATTTGTAGGAACAGTAAAATATGGAGATACAGTAGGACTTGTTATAACAAATGTAGATAGCGTTTTGCGAGATAAAATGGGATTAGACAAAAGCCACAGAGCCATAGGTATTATAAGCAACAGGACTGGAGCAGGTTCTCAAATTATGGCTGCTGATGAAGCAGTAAAAGCTACTAATACGAAAGTAGTAAGTGTTGAACTTCCAAGAGATACAAAAGGGGGAGCCGGACACGGTTGTTTAATCATACTTGCATCAGAAGATGTATCGGATGTAAGAAAGGCAGTAGAAATTACTCTTGATAATACGGAAAGAAATTTTGGAGAAGTGTATGGATTTGAGGCAGGTCATGTGGAATTGCACTATACTGCAAGAGCGAGCCTTGCGCTAAACAAAGGTTTTGAGGCTCCTATAGGAAAAGCTTTTGGAATAATTGTAGGGGCACCAGCAGGCATTGGAGTTGTAATGGCAGATACTGCACTTAAAGCTGCAAATGTTGAACTTATTAATTATTCAAGTCCAAGTCAAGGAACTTCATATTCAAATGAAATCATAATAACAATAACAGGAGACTCAGAGGCTGTAAGACAAGCGGTAATTGCTGCTAGAGAAGTAGGGTTATCCATTGCTAAATCAATGGGTGAAAATCCTATATCCACTACAGGAAAACCTTATATCTAATACAGTTGTATGATTTAACTTTATCAATAAATGGGGCTGTTGCATTAAAGAATTTACATAGGATGTATTCTTAGTGCCACAGCCCCTTCATATTTCACATTTACCATTTAGAGCAAGCTGCCTTATGACTATTTTGCCATTTTCACATTAGACTTCATTGTTCTATGATATTATTAGAAAAAGTGTTTTGATAGTTTTTAATTCATGGAAATTTCATGAAATTAGGTATATAATAGATAAATAAAATAATATTTGGATAGTTGAATTTATGCGATAAAAACATTAAGAAAGGTTGAATAACATGTATTTACCAGAAAAAATTCAAAATTTTATTAAGGGTATGGAGTTTCATAATGACCACGAAGGAATGTCAAAAGCAAAAGTAGTTAAATGTATTGGAGAAAACAAAGAACTATATTTAAAGATAGAAAAAGTATCTGATGAGCCAGAGAGAGAATATGGTATTTATAAGTGGCTTCAGGGGAAACTTCCAGTTCCCAAGATCATTTGCAGGGTTATTGAAAATGGTATTTCATATATGTTGATTGAAAAAGCAGAAGGTATTATGCTAGAAAATAATTTATATAGAGACAACCCTAATTTATTAATTAAGCTTGTAGCAGATGGAATAAATCAATTGCAGAAGCTAGATATATCTGAATGTAAATTTGACAGCACAATTGATTATAAATTAAAAAAGGCAAAAGAGCGTATAGATAATGGTCTTCATCTAGAAGTGGATCAAAATAAATACACTGAGGGCATTGAAAATACAGATGAAGCATATGAGTATTTAGTGAAAAACAAACCAAAAGAGACATTGGTATTTAGCCATGGTGATTATTGCTTTAACAATTTATTCACTGATGGAAAAACCATAACAGGATATATAGATATGGGACGTGGTGGCATTTCTGACAAACATCAAGATATTGCATTATGCTTACGTGAACTTTTAGACTTTCCAACAGAATATACAGATAAATTTTTAAAAAATCTTAAATTTAAGCCAGATATGAATTTAATAAGATATTATATATTACTTGATGAATTGTTTTGATTATGAACGTACTTGCAAATTATTGATAGATACAAAAGAAAACGCATACGTATATAGAGGAAATACATATACCTATAAAGGGAAATACATAGGGTTGCAAAATGGAACAAGTATAATTATTTTCATGTTCTGTTAGCACATAGCATAGTAAGACAGGTATTTACCTCTTAAATGTATTAACATTAGATATGAAAGGAGGGGGAATATGGATTGGCTAAACTCTATGAATAAAGCAATAGAATATATTGAGGACAATATTACGGAAAAAATAGATATAAAGGAAATTGCAAAAATAGCTTTGTCCTCAGAATTTCACTTTCAAAGGATGTACTACATGATAACAGGTGTTACAATAAGTGAATATATAAGAAGAAGGAGGTTGTCTTTAGCCGCACAGGACTTATTTATGGGGGCAAGGGTAACTGACGTAGCTTTTAAATATGGATATGAATCCTTAGAGGCATTTTCAAAAGCGTTTAAAAAAATGCATGGAATAAATCCGTCTAAGGTAAAAAAACAAGGAGTAAAGCTAATTTCTTATCCTAAGCTATCCTTTCATATTTCACTTAAAGGAGAGAAGAGTATGGATTATAAAATTGAAAAGAAAAAAGGGTTTAAAGTAATAGGTAAGCAAAAAAAAGTTAATATGAATGGAGGAGAAAATTTTAAGGTTGTTCCTATGTTTTGGGATGAATTAATGAAGGATGGAAGATTAGAATTCTTGGGGTCAAAAGCAGGAAAAATGGGCGTTTTAGGTGTATGTAAGGATTTTGATATGGTTAAAAATGAGTTTAATTATATGATTGCTGTAGAGGATACAATGGAAGCTTTACCAAAGGGGTATATAAAAGCTAATATCCCTGATGCAACATGGGCTGTATTTGAGTCAATAGGACCTCTACCAGAAGCTATTCAAACCTTAACAAGAAGAATATTTACAGAGTGGCTACCTTCATCTGGTTATCAACATGATTGTGCACCGGAGCTTGAAGTTTACTATAGTGGTGATACTAAATCAGAAGATTATAGATGCGAAGTGTGGATACCAATTAAAAAGTAAATATTTACAAAGCTTTGATAGATAGCACATTTGAAATGATAAGGCTAGTCTCTAGCATACATTATCAACTGTCTGTAGGTGGCTTAAATAGCTGCTACAGGCAGTTGTGTTTTTGAACAGTAAGTGTGGTTCTACAGTTATATAACATGAATGAAAGAAGACAAGTTTCTTAACAACAAAAGCCAATGACAAATTTCTAATAAGAAATTTAATCACTGGCTTTGAAATTATTTTATTATATAATTGTAAGTATAGGCCTTACGAATTTTCTTACTTACATTCCATGTACACTTCATGCCTTTTGGAAAAGACACTAGCATTCCTTCTTTAATATGAGCTACTTCATCGCCAACAGTTACAACTACATCTCCTTCAAAGAAATAGCATACTTCTAATTCTTCAAATTCCCAGTCAAATACACTAGCTTCACATTCCCAAGTTTCCCAATTGTCGATTCCAATCTTTTGTGCTTCTTGAATAGACATTTCTTTCATTATTATCTTGTTCATATATTTCATCCTTTCTTTAGAGAAAAATTTACTCTAAAACAAATCTACGTTTAGAAAAATTTTAAGTAATATAAATCTGCCATAATTTTTGAGGTTCGTCAACACAAATGATTTATTTGAATGAGGTTTGTGGCTGTGAGGTAAGTTCACTTTAAGAATGTAAAATTACGTATTTTACAGATATATTAAGATGAAAAGCAAGTAAATATTAAGTGGATAATTAAAAAAGGTGCTGATATAATGTTTCTATAATATTTATAAAGGAGATAAAAAATGAAATACTATTTAGCACCAATGGAAGGAATTACAGGATACATAAAATAAAGGAAAAATAAAGGGGACAGTTAACAACTTTTTAGCAAACTATTGCTAAAAAGTTGTTAACTGTCCCCTTTTATTC
>NZ_CABDWS010000114.1 GCF_901447495.1 Haloimpatiens lingqiaonensis | reverse complement strand
GAATAAAATATGGTATTCTATTTTATATATATGATTAAACATATTGCTATTTAAAATATATAGTATATAATTTTTACAGTAAAAACAAGATATATGGATATATATTAATGTAATTGCAATAGAGGGGGATATATATATAAATATAGTCATTGACAAATAATTAGAAAATTAATATAAATAATATAGAACATTTAGTTAAAAGTATACAACATTTAGAGCGTTAAAGAATATTGTATATTACATATATGAAGTATGGGGGGACATATAAATGAAAATAAGAGTAGGTATTAACGGATTTGGAAGAATAGGAAGATCAGTGCTTAGAATTGCAGAAGAAAAATTAGATGGCGACATAGAAATAGTAGCAATAAATGCTAGAGCTAATGCAGAAACTTTGGCTCACTTATTTAAATATGATTCATGCTTCGGAAGATTTAACGGGGATGTAGAAGTAAAGGATGAGGCATTAATAATTAACGGAAAAGAAGTTAAAGTGTTACATGAAAACGCACCAAAAGACTTACCATGGAAAGAATTAAATGTGGACATAGTTATAGAATCTACAGGAAAGTTTAAAACAAGAGAAGAACTTAATGGACATATAGAAGCAGGAGCTAAAAAAGTTATATTAACAGCACCAGCTAAGGACGGAGCAGAAGATGTGACTATAGTAATGGGTGTTAATGAAAAGTGTTACGAAAATGATACACATCATATAATATCTAATGCTTCATGTACAACTAACTGTTTAGCACCAGTAGCTAAAGTGCTTGATGAAAAGTTTGGCATAGTAAAAGGTTTAATGACAACAATACATTCATATACTAACGATCAAAGGATATTAGATAAGACTCACAAAGATTTAAGAAGAGCTAGAGCTGCTGGAGAATCTATTATACCTACTACTACAGGAGCAGCAAAAGCTGTGGCAAAAGTTTTACCACAATTAAAGGGAAAATTAAATGGATTTGCTTTAAGAGTTCCAACTCCAACAGTTTCAATTACAGATTTGGTTTGCGAAATTAAGAAAAATGCAACTGCAGAAGAAATAAATGCAGCATTTAAAGAAGCTTCTCAAAAGGAGTTAAAAGGAATTCTTGGATTCTCAGATGAGCCACTTGTTTCAGTTGACTATAAGGGTGATGATAGATCAACTATAGTAGATGCTTTATCAACAATGGTAATAGGAGATAATATGATTAAGGTAGCAGCATGGTATGACAACGAATGGGGATATTCAACAAGAGTTGTTGATTTAACAAACTATGTTGCAAACGAAATTAAAAAATCTGAAGCAAAAAATGAACAAATGGCAGGATAATGCTAGTCTATATTGAATTAATATAGAGAACTAACTTTTAATTGCAACTTTTTTTATTTGAGGTTATCTTGATGCATCCCTTGTGGTGTGCCCTATGCGTGAGACGCATGGGGATTTTTTTTTAGGGAAAAGAAAATCAAAATATATAGGTTTTCCACCATTTTTCCACCGTAATTTTAAAATTTATATTAAAGAAGGGCTGAAGGTTATAGTATTACTTGAATAAGCTTTTATAAATATATTGTAATAAAATGTAATAGTGATATAATAATTGTATAGATGTAATTTTAATGAGGTGTATTGACATGAATAATATAGAATACATGAAAGAATTAAGTGAAAGACTCAAAGCATATTATAATGTAAGTTTTGATATATCTTTAAAAGACAGAAAATTTGAAATGTTTGCTAAGTTCAATAACAGAACTTCTAGGTATGTATTGATGAAAAAAAGTGAGATTTATGCTTTTGAAAATAATGAATTTATTTTCTATAAAAATGTAGAAAAATTAAGCAAGGAAGATTTATTTGAAATAAAAGATTTTGTTCAGAAAAACATAGAACATATAGTTAAAGTGAATGATGAACATATGAGTAGCACTATAACTTTTATATTCTGTGGAAATATTATATTAGATAAAGAAACCATAAAAGCTATACAAGGGTTTAGATATTATAAAAGTTTTCTTTGGGGCATAAAGGGCTGGGTCAATGTTAAATTTATCTTTGTTAATCCTGAAACTTGGGATATATATACTAATAAATATGGAGAGGGGGATAGGAAAAAGTTTTTATTTTGTATTTAAAAATTAAATAAAAGAGGGGGCTTATTTAATGAATTCTATTGTTTTAATCTTAAGTGCAATAATAATATTTTTACTAGCTTATAAGTCTTATGGTGGATGGCTCTTAAAGAAATGGGGAGTGGAGCCAAATAGACCTACACCAGCTCACACCAGAAATGATGGGGTTGACTATGTACCAGCTAAGGCTCCAATATTATTAGGTCATCACTTTGCATCTATAGCAGGGGCGGGCCCTATAGTAGGACCTATTGCTGCAGCTATATTTGGTTGGGTACCTGTATTTTTATGGATAGTCATTGGAAGTATATTCTTTGGCGGTGTTCATGATATGGGTTCATTATTTACTTCCATAAGATATGAAGGTAAATCTGTAGGTGAAGTTATAGAACACACTATGGGAAGAAGGGGTAAAAGATTATTTGCTATTTTTGCATGGCTTACATTATTGTTAGTAGTGGCAGCATTCACTAATATATGTGCCAATACATTTGTATCAGTGCCATCAGCAGCAACTTCTTCTTTATTATTTATGGGTTTAGCAGTTATATTTGGAATTTGTGTTTATAGAAGAGGATTTGGACTTGGAGTAAGTACTGTAGTGGGAGTTATATTGTTATTTGTATGTATATGGCTTGGAATGAAATTTCCTCTTAGCCTATCAAAGTCTACATGGCTTATAATATTATTAATTTATATATTTATAGCATCTGTAACACCAGTTTGGATATTATTACAACCTAGAGATTATTTAAATTCATTTTTATTATATGCTATGATGATTGGTGGATTTATAGGAATAGTAGTAATGCATCCAGCAATTAAATTAGCACCAGTAACATCTTTTAATGTAGGGGGTCAATATTTATTCCCTATGCTATTTGTAACTGTTGCCTGTGGTGCTATATCAGGATTCCACTCTTTAGTTGGTTCAGGAACATCTTCTAAACAATTAGATAATGAAAGAGATGTAAAGCTTATAGGTTATGGTTCTATGCTTATTGAAGGAGTTTTAGCAGTAGTTGCAATTATAACAGCAGCATATATTTCTAAAGGAGACCTGGCAGCACTTCTTAAAAATGGTGGTCCCGTAAACGTATTCTCTACAGGTCTTGGAACTTTTATGGATAGCTTTGGAATACCATTTGAGATTGGTAAAAGCTTCACGGCTCTTGCAATTTCAGCTTTTGCATTGACTAGTTTGGACACTGCTACAAGACTTGGAAGATTTATATTCCAAGAATTCTTTGAGTCCTACAAAGCTTCTGATAAAAAAGCAAATCCTTTAACTAATAGATTTGTTTCTACAGCTATAACAGTAGTGCTTGGTGGAGTATTAACATTTAAAGGTTGGGAAGCAATATGGCCATTATTTGGTTCTGCAAATCAATTGCTAGCAGCACTTGCCTTATTGTCATTGGCAGTATGGTTAAAAAAATGTGGAAAAGAGCACAAGATGGCTACAATACCAATGGTCTTTATGTTTGCAGTAACTTTAGCTGCATTGGGCTTAATGATAAAAGACAATTTAAAATTGGTAATAGCTGGTGAGTTTAGTAAGTATGGTGTTCTATTAATATTCTCAGTGTTATTAACTATTTTATCTATAGTATTAATAGTAGAGGCTATAAAATCATTAAATGATAAAACTACCTCTGTAGAGGAAAATTGCAAAGGCTAATAATTTTTATAGTAAATAATTTTCAATGATTAACTTAAGTTCAACTGAGATTTAGGTGAAGTTTAAACTTTATTTGAATTTCAGTTGAATTTGTTCATATATAAAAAGTTATGGTATGCAGTATTAGAAATGAAATTAGGTAATTATTAATATAGTAGTGTGATAATTCACTTTGTGTAATATTAAAATTACAGGATATTAGTAGTATAACATTCAAAAGGTAACTTATGAGCGGAGGTGGCTATAGTGAAAAAGGAGGATTTAAAGGAATTCTTAGAAAATTTAAAGTTGTTTTTTCAAGGGGCTACAGATTTTAATAGAAAGTCTAGAGGGATACTTCAAAAGGAAGCCAGTGAAGAGATGGACAACTTTATATTATTATGTTTTAGTGATCTTTTAGGAGTACCTCTTTCTATAAATTATTATACCTTGGAACTTCTTCCTTATATTGCAGAAGATATGGAAAATTGGCAGAGGAGAATGAATGATAGAAAAAGTATATGGGCAGAAAAGTGGGCGGATTATGATTTAGATGCTTAGAGGACAGGAAAAGGCAGGTGTTATAATGGATAAATTATTTTTTTTCGCAGGAAAGGGAGGGGTAGGTAAAACTACTTGCTCTTCAGCCTATGCACTTCGTTTAGCTATGCAAGGGAAAAAGACATTATTGGTATCTACAGATCCAGCACATTCTATTTCAGATATATTTGGAAGAAGCATAGGAAAAGAAATTGTAAACTTACAGGATAAATTAGATGCTTTAGAAATAGATGGAGATTATGAAAGTGAGAAATACATAAATAGTATAAAAGAAAATCTTAAGAATATAGTAAGTCCTGTTATTTTAAAGGAAATAAGTAGGCAATTAGATGCGGCATATATTTCACCAGGTACTCAGGAGTCCGCTATATTTGATAAAATGATAAATATAATAAATGAAAAATCAAAGGATTACCACTATATAGTATTTGATACGGCACCTACAGGGCATACTATTAGACTTTTATCACTTCCAGAGTTGTTGGGTAACTGGATAAATTTATTAATTGACAAAAGAGAAAAAATATTAAAACTTTCTAGTATGGCTGAAAATAATGGAAAAATAAATAAAAAAGTCTTCAGCAGCGATCCTATATTAAACATACTAAACAAGAGGAAAGAAAGTATAGATAGCGCAAAAAAGATATTATTGAACCACAATAATTTAAAATTTATATATGTATTAAATGCAGAGAGGCTCCCTATAGAGGAGACTAAGAAGGCAGTAAATATATTAGAGCAGTATGGTATAACTGTGGATACTATTATAGTAAATAGGCTCCTTCCAGAGAATATAAAAGACCAGTTTTGGGTTAATAAGAAAAACACAGAATTAAAATATTTAGAAGAAATAGAAGAGCATTTTAAAAGTAAAAACATTGTAAAAATATCTATGCTGGATAAGGATATGAAGTGTGATAATATAAATGAAATAGCAAATAACATAGATATATAGCTATGAAGTTAGATATATTTACAAATGTATTTAGGAGAAATATTTAAAATAAATAATAATTATTATTAATAAGTATTAAAAAGTAGTTGACAAACAATATTGAATGTTATATAATAAGGTCATAAGGTTGATAGTAACTAACGAAAAAATAAAATATAAATAATTATTAAATATACATGGAATTTGATAGGAGGAATTTTGTTATGAAAAAATTTGTTTGTACAGTATGTGGATATGTTTATGAAGGAGAAGAAGCTCCAGAAAAATGCCCTATATGTGGAGCGCCAAAGGATAAATTTGTAGAGAAAAAGGATGAAATTTCATGGGCAGATGAACATGTAATAGGAGTAGCTAAAGATGTGGATCCAGAAGTTATAGAAGGATTAAGAGCAAACTTTACAGGAGAATGTACAGAAGTTGGTATGTACCTTGCAATGAGTAGACAAGCTGATAGAGAAGGCTTCCCAGAAATAGCAGAAGCATATAAGAGAATAGCTTTTGAAGAAGCTGAACATGCTGCTAAATTTGCTGAATTACTTGGGGAAGTTGTAACAAACAGCACTAAGGAAAATTTACAAATGAGAGTAGATGCAGAGCATGGAGCATGCCAAGGAAAGAAAGATTTAGCAACACTTGCTAAAAAGTTAAATTATGATGCAATACATGATACAGTTCATGAAATGTGTAAAGATGAAGCTAGACATGGTTGTGCATTCAAAGGTTTATTGAACAGATATTTTAAATAATAGCAAACCCCAAAATTAATATATAAGAACACGTCCCAATAATCTTCCTCAATTTTTAAATAAAAGAGCTGACCTAAAGGTCAGCTCTTTTATTTAGAAATTTAAGATTTTACTAAAGTTTAAGGTAGTGGATATGAGTAAATAAAAAAGGTATGGAGAATTTTAAATCTCCATACCTTTTAAAATGCTCTTCTATTTCTTCTAAATATTTTAATTCTGTGTTTTTCTTATTAACCCAAAACTGGTCTTTTATATTCTCTGGAAGG
>NZ_CABDWS010000113.1 GCF_901447495.1 Haloimpatiens lingqiaonensis | reverse complement strand
GTAATTGTTGAAATTTTTACATCAGATTTTATTCTTTTATCTTTTAAGTTATTGATTTTTTCACCTATATCGTATATCTTATTAATATAAGTAAGTAATTGTTTTAAATAACTTTTACTCATTTTATCAGCATCCTTTTTAAGTTGGTTTCTAGTAAAAACTATTATAAAAAGGATGCTTTTATTATGCAAATTTTTTCTCTAAAATTTCCAGCAAAAATCAGAATTTATGGTTTTTAACCTAACCCTCAATCATTCATTATAAATCAGCGGGCTCACGCCCAAAAAATTTTTAAGCGCTAAACTTCTGTACCAAACTTTAAAACATTTATAATAAATTCTAAGTTCAACACCTGTCCCTGTAAAAATCAATAAAAATCAATAAAAATCAAGACCTGTCCCTGTAAATTCAAGACCTGTCCCTGTAAATTCAATAAAAATTAAGACCTGTCCCTGTGTTTTTATAACACCTGTCCCCTAAAAACTAATACCTGTCCCTAAAATTTATTTGTTTGCAATTATATAGTATACTTGAATTAGTTCTTCATATTCTCCCTTGATATTAAAGTTTTTAAGGACCTTCACCAAGTCCCTCTCAAAGTATTTTAAATTATCTCCCAATAATTCAACATTGCAAAATGAAGTTGAATACAGATTCCCTATAATTGATTCTATTGTCCAAGTGTAATTGAACTGATATATACCTCTTCGTATATTTTTAAATCTATATTTTCTCAATATATCCTCGTGTTTTATGTGCATTTTACGCATCCAATAAGCATTCTTTCGCTTGTCTCCAAGCCAAAACTGTATAACATCCAAAACCGGCTTATGCCAAGGTTCACTTAAGGACCAAACACTTCCAGTATTGCTTCCTAGAATAGCAAAAACTCCTTTTTTATTTAATAACTTATAACTCCTTTTGGCTACTTTTTCCCTGTTCATCCAGTGAAATGCTTCCCCACAAGTTATCAAATTAAACTTTCCAATTTTAGGGCTTATATTTTCTGCTGGGCAGTTAATCAACTGTATATTTTGTAAGTTTAAAGATTTTCTTTGAATGCCTGCCTCTTTTAACATTTCACTGCTTATATCTAAGGCAATTACCTCCTTAAATTTACTACTTAATGCAAAAGTTAATTTACCAGTTCCACATCCTATATCTAATAATTTTTCATAACTTTCAATATTAGCTTCCTTTAAAAAAATATTTATGAATTCTTTGGGATATCCTATTCTATATTGAGAATAATATTTTGAAGTAGCTTTAAAGGGATCTTCTGATAATTTACTTCTCACTTTATACAACTCCTTTAAACTATTTTTAATATTTATTTCAACATTACCAAGTTACCAATTTAAAATCGCTAATATGTTGCTTATATTTATTATAAAATTATAACATATTACTATAATTAAACTATTCCCTACGTTTAATTAACTTTTTATAAGCTTCATATATCTTTATTTTAGCTATAATGATATATTTGTGGAATTTATGCTAAAATATATTATATATTCTGTTATTAATATTTATCATTTGGGGGAGATTATCATGGATAAAAAAAATTTACGCAAATTAATGAAAGAAAAAAGAAATTCAATAACTGAAACCACTAGACAGAAATTTGATAATGATATATTTTTTAAAATAATTAACAGCAATTATTATAAATTATCTAAGGTTATTTTCGTGTTTGTTAGCTATAATGACGAAATAAACACTCATAAATTAATAAAGCATGCTTTACAAAACAATAAAAAAGTAGTTGTACCCAAAGTTGTTTCAAAAAATGGTCATATGATAGCACTAGAAATTAATTCTTTTGATGACCTAGAACCTAGTAATTATGGTATACTAGAACCTAAAAATTATTGTAAAGAAATTCCTTCCAAAGACATTGATCTGGCATTAATTCCAGGATTAGCTTTTGATTTGAATGGTGGAAGAATGGGTTACGGTGGAGGATATTATGATCGTTTTTTAAAAACCCTATCTAGCAATTGCCCTAAAATAGGCATTTGTTATAATTTTCAAGTAATACAGAACGTTCCTATGAGTGAGCATGATATTAAAACAGACGGATTAATAACAAATTAACTATGGAAATGAAGTAGTAAAATTTTATATAAATATAAAGAAGGAGGGTGAAAAAAGTTGTTACATTAAGAATGAAAATTATTTTTGAATACAGCATAAATATTTTGCTTATATACCCTATAAATATTTTACTTATATACTGTGAGATAACTAACAGATTTTTTGATAAATTCTCTATAAATACTGCAATATATTTTATGTAATTACTTAATGCAACAACCTCATATATGAAAAAACATAGATTTGTAATTGTATGCTTAATTAATGGTGATGCTCTCAAATTTCATGAAAACCTCACAAGCACTATAAAATCAAATTTTGGAGTTAATCCTCAAAAATTACCCGCACATTTTACAATAAAAGCACCTTTTGAAACAGATAATTTGACTAATATAAGTGACCTAGAAAACTTAATAAATAAATTTTGCTTAACAAATTCTAAATCTGGAATAAACCTTAACGGCTTTAACCATTTTGGAAACAGAGTCATCTATATGAACATAAATCCATCTACGGAAGCAGTATATACCTACAAAAAATTTATTGATGAATTAAAAAAACTTACTTGGTTAGAGTGGAAAAGCAATGAGTTTAAAGAAAAGGTTTTTCACTGTACTGTAGCAACTAAATTTCAACAGTATAAATTCCAAGGCATTTGGGATTTTGTAAATAATTATTCTCCTAATTTTCAACTGCATTTTGACAATATTTCTATATTATCTTGGGAAAATAATCACTGGAAAACCTTTAGAGAGTTTAAATTTAATTCTTAATCCTTTATAACATATACTTAAATGAGAAATTTGCATAATTATATTTTTAATACAAAACTAATTATAATGATATAATATTTATATAATTACTTTTTTTTGAAAGGTAGTGGTATGATATGTATGATAAAAATACAATGAGAGAATATTTAAAATCAAATGTATTTAAAGAATTGTACTCTTTAGAAACTGATCAAGAAAAGGAATTACCTCAACCTCCAGTTCAAAAAAATTGTTTTCCTAATGCTAAAATAATTGATTTGGTTTCTCCTGACCTCTTTAATTGTGGCACAATGTCTATGATAGATGTATTAAAACATAGGAAATCTAGGAGATTTTTTTCAGATTCTCCTTTAACTTTAGAAGAATTATCTTTTTTGATTTGGAGTATGCAAGGAGTAAAAAAAATAGTAAACAACGGATATGCTACATTAAGAACTGTCCCTTCTGCTGGTGCTAGACACCCTTTTGAAACTTATTTAGCAGTAATAAACGTGGATTCTTTGGATAAGGGTATTTACAGGTACTTACCCCTTGAACACAAATTAGTATTTCTAGGTTCTATTGAAAACCTAAATGTTAAATTATCTGAATGCTGCTTAAATCAAAAATTTGTTTCTAAAAGTGCTGTCACTTTTATACTTACAGCTATACCTTACAGAATGGAATGGAGATATGATATAGCCTCATATAAACTTATAGCAATGGATGCAGGACACGTTTTTGAAAATCTTTATTTATCGGCGGAAGCTATAAATTGTGGAACCTGTGCTATAGCTGCATATGACCAACAAAAAATAGATAAATTAATAAATGTGAATGGCGAGGATGAATTTACGATATATATAGCTCCCGTAGGTAAACAACTTTAGGTGTTTTCTGGTATGCTCATTTTGGGCATACCTGTGTTATTAATTACCAGTAATTATCAATAATTATCAACACCTGTCCCTGTTGTTTTTAATGATTATCAACACCTGTCCCTATTATTTAGCACTTTTACTAAACTATTAAAATGTTTGCAGTTATTTATTGCCGTTAATTTCAATTATATTTTATACATTACTTATCCTAATTATAATAATACATAGTGAGCGTGATTAAATATGAATATTAAAAATAAATTAAAATATTATTTTCCTGCTTTAACCCATAAAAATTTTAGATACTTTTGGATTGGTTCAATAGTTTCGTTAATAGGCACATGGATGCAAAATACAGGCCAATCATGGCTAGTTCTTACTCTTACTAATTCACCTTTTAAACTTAGCTTAGTAAATGCCCTGCAGTTTACTCCTGTTCTTTTATTTTCATTATTTGCTGGGGCAATAATTGACAAGCTTCCCAAAAGGAAGATTCTTATTTTTACACAAAGTGCTATGATGATATTAGCATTAATTCTATCTTTACTAGTATTTACAAAGAAGGTTGAATATTGGCATATATTAATACTTGCTACATTGCTTGGTTGTGCTAATACTTTAGATATGCCAACCAGGCAGTCTTTCATGATAGAACTAGTTGGAAAGGATAACCTTTTAAATGCCATAGCGTTAAATTCATCTGTTTTCAATGCAGCACGACTTATAGGTCCTGCAATTTCCGGACTTATGATTCACATGCTTGGTTTTACTTGGTGCTTTTTCTTAAATGCAATTAGTTTTATACCTTTAATATTTGGTATATATAGAATGAACGTAAAAAATAGTACTATTAAAAGAAGGTCTAATAAAAATTTATTTAAAGAAGTTAAAGAAGGTCTTGTATATATTTCTAAAAATCCAAAAATATATAGAACAATTATACTTATAGGCATAGTTGGAACTTTTATTATGAATTATAATATTCTAATACCATTGCAAGCAAAAATGGTTCTAAATGAAAGTTCAAAGGGTTATGGTTATTTAATGGCTTATATGGGTGCTGGTTCGTTAATATCAGCAATATTCGTCGCTGCTTCTAATAAATCAGGCTCTAAAAAAGCTCGTTTGTATTTTAGTGCTTTTTCAGTATCATTAGCATTAATTTTAATTGGATTTTCTAAAAACTTTACCCTTACAGGATTTTTCTTATTTTTAGCTGGTGTATTTAATATAATATTCTCTACTACTGCTAACTCTAGGATTCAATTGAATTCTAATGATGAGTATCGTGGAAGAGTAATGAGCATATATTCTTTAGTTTTTGCAGGTTCAACTCCTATTGGAAGTCTTATAACTGGTTACATAAGTAACAACTTCGGAGTTTCCATAACCTTTATGGTAAATGGGATTATTACCCTTTTACTTACATTAATTTTACTATTAACTTCTTATAATTTTAGAAGTATAAAAACATTAAAATAAACATTAATTTTATAAAATTTTCATAAGACCTGTCCCTGATATTTACCTCAAAAACAAGACCTGTCCCTCCTAAATATCAGTAAATATCAGGGACAGGTCTTGTTTTTGAGGTTTTCTAAGGATATTCTTTAGGGACAGGTGTCATATTACTGTAAATTACTGTAAATCACTGGATTATTTTACTTTGTAACATAATTTATTTCATATCATATAATTATATTGTAGTATTTTAATGAAAGGATATTTTATATGTTTTTTAATCCATATTTTTTTAACTATAATCAATTCTATAGATTAACTCCTTTTTTTTCATACGTAAGACTTCTTCATGCTTCTCCTGATGCTCCTGCTGTAGATGTATACCTAGATAAAAAATTAATTGCTCGAAACTTACCTTATAAAAACTTCACAGAATATTTACCTATACCCACAGGATTGCATAATTTAATGGTATTTCCAGCAGGAAATAAAAAAAACCCTGTTATAGATACTAGTATTTTTATTCCTGAGAAAAAAATATTTACTGCAGCAGCTATTGGAAAGCTAACTAATATATCTATAGATCTTATTTCTGAACCTATAAAAGAAATTCCGAACAATAAAACTCTAGTACGATTTATTCATCTTTCACCAGATAGTCCCCCTGTAGATATTACCCTTCCAAATGGCAATAAATTATTTGAAAATGTGGCATATAAAGAAGTAACTGATTATATTTCTGTAGCCCCTGGCCTATATACATTACAAGCTCGTTTAGCAAATACTGATACCATCATTTTAAATGTACCTAATATACGCTTAAAACAAAATCGCTTTTATTCAATATATGCAGTAGGCCTTTCTACTGGTAATCCACCTTTGCAAGTTTTAATTCCACTAGACGGAAACACCTATTTAAAATTCTAATATATTAAACATTCTCACTGCTCAATTAATAATGAGTTGTGAGTTTTTTTATTCCTCAATAGTTTAAAATATAGCCAATTTAATATAAAATCTTTTAACCAATTATTCTTAACCTTAAAACATTTTTTACTTATAAATACTTTAATGTTTAAATAAATTAATTTTGGATATAAATATAATATATTCTACACTTTAAGCAATTTGGTAATATGTCAAGAACAAAATAAAAGAAAAATGAAATGATTTCTTTAAAAAAGGGTAACCTTAACAAGCATACAGTCCAATAAGAATGTATGTTTGTATAATTATGAAATTTAATC
>NZ_CABDWS010000112.1 GCF_901447495.1 Haloimpatiens lingqiaonensis | reverse complement strand
TATGGCAACTACTTTTAATTTATCTATAGTACCATTTCTAAATACTTTATTTTTTACAATGGTTTTTATTATATGTTTATGAATTTCTTTTAATCCATCTAAATCAAAATCACTTAAGGAGCGCCTAACGGCATCAATGCGTGGCATTTTAGTTTTTTTAGGTATTACTTTTTTAAACTTGCCTTTTTTAAGCCAATGTTCTAATCTATTGAAACTTCTTATCTGAAGCATAAATCCAAATAACACCACGAAGGTAATTGTTGAAATTTTTACATCAGATTTTATTCTTTTATCTTTTAAGTTATTGATTTTTTCACCTATATCGTATACCTTATTAATATAAGTAAGTAATTGTTTTAAATAACTTTTACTCATTTTATCAGCATCCTTTTTAAGTTGGTTTCTAGTAAAAACTATTATAAAAAGGATGCTTTTATTATGCAAATTTTTTCTCTAAAATTTCCAGCAAAAATCAGAATTTATGGTTTTTAACCTAACCCTCAATCATTCATTATAAATCAGCGGGCTCACGCCCCAAAAATTTTTAAGCGCTAAACTTCTGGCTAAAAGTAAAATATTTTTAATATTTTTGTGCAAAATATATATAACTAATGATTTAAATAAGGAGTGATTAAACATGAGTGAAAATAGACCCGAAAAAGAAAGATCAAGTATTGGAAACTATTTAATTAGACTAGTAGTAACTGCTGTAGTTGTGAGTATAACAGCATTTTTAACTCCTGGCTTTACTATTGATGGATTATGGCCATTACTATTAGCTTCAGTGGTAATAAGTGTATTAGACTATTTAGTAGAAAGATTTATGAAAATCGATGCTTCTCCCTTTGGCAAAGGTATAAAGGGCTTTTTAATTGCAGCTTTAATACTTTACTTAACACAATTTATAGTACCTACTATGAGAGTTACCATATTAGGTGCAATAATTGCAGCTGTCATTATTGGAATAGTAGATGCTATAATACCAGGTAGAGTTATGTAACTTTATTATGACACCTATAAAAATATACTCTTATTAAAATTACTATAAAAATAAAAGGAATTACAAATATTCGTAATTCCTTTTATTTTATTGATGAAATCCGTGTAATTATATGATATAATGTCGAATTGAGTATGAAAATTTAAATAAAGGGTGGAATTAATGTGATTAATATATTGAATGTTAGTTTAAGATATGGTGAAAGAAAACTTTTTGAAGATGTAAATTTAAAATTTACTCCTGGTAATTGCTACGGAGTAATAGGTGCAAACGGTGCTGGGAAAAGTACTTTTTTAAAGATATTGTCTGGCGAAATAGAACCTAATACTGGTGAAGTTGTTGTTGCTCCTGGCACTAGAATGTCCGTTTTAAAACAGGACCACTATGAATATGACCAATATGAAGTTTTAGAAACAGTTATTATGGGAAATAAAAGATTATACGATATTATAAAGGAAAAAGATGCTCTATATGCAAAACCTGATTTTAGCGATGAAGATGGAATTAAAGCTTCTGAACTTGAATGTGAATTTGCAGAATTAAACGGCTGGGAAGCTGAATCCGAAGCCTCTTCTCTTCTTCAAGGTTTAGGTATAGATACAGATTTACATTACAAAAAAGTAGAGGAATTATCTGGTGGTGAAAAAGTTAAGGTATTACTTGCACAGGCTTTATTTGGAAATCCTGGAATACTAGTCTTGGACGAGCCTACAAACCATTTAGATATAAAATCTATAAATTGGTTAGAAGAGTTTCTAATTGACTTTGAAGGAACTGTAATTGTAGTATCCCACGATAGACACTTCTTAAATAAAGTTTGTACTCACATGGCAGATGTGGACTTTGGTAAAATCAAACTATACGTTGGAAACTACGATTTTTGGTATGAATCTAGCCAATTAGCTCTTCAAATGGCTAAAGATCAAAATAAGAAAAAAGAAGAAAAGATTAAAGAACTTCAAGAATTTATTGCTCGTTTTAGTGCAAATGCTTCTAAATCTAAACAAGCTACTTCTCGTAAAAAGTTATTAGACAAAATTAATCTAGATGATATTCAACCATCTAGTAGAAGATATCCTTATGTTGGCTTTAAACCGGAAAGAGAAGTAGGTAATGATATACTTACAGTAGAAGGATTAACTAAAACTATTGATGGAGTTAAAGTACTAGATAACGTAAGCTTCATTGTTTCAAAAGGTGATAAAATCGCTTTTGTAGGGCATAACGAAATAGCAAATACTACATTATTTAAAATACTATCTGGAGAAATGGAACCTGACAGCGGTTCATATAAATGGGGTATTACCATTACAACTTCATATTTTCCTAAAGATAACTCAGAATTTTTTAATGGTGTAGATTTATCCCTTGTAGATTGGCTTCGTCAATTCTCAGAAGAAAAATCTGAAAGCTACTTAAGAGGATTTTTAGGTAAGATGTTATTCTCAGGTGAAGAAGCTCTAAAAAAGGCCAATGTACTTTCTGGTGGTGAGAAGGTTAGATGCATGCTTTCTAAGATGATGCTAAGCACTGCAAATGTACTTATGTTAGATCAACCTACTAATCATTTAGACCTTGAATCTATTACAGCTTTAAACAATGGTTTAAAAGACTATAAAAGCAATATTTTATTTACCTCTCACGACCATCAATTTATTGAAACCATTGCAAATAGAATTATTGAAATTAAATCTACTGGCATTATAGATAAAAAGATGACTTATGATGAATATCTTGAAAGTATAGGTTTGTAAAAACTCTTAATTCAACTTTCGAAGTTATAAAATAAAAAAATAAAACTTGCAGTTAATAGGTAATAGCTAAGAAGTAAAAAGTAAGAAGTAAGAGTTAATGATAAAACTCTAGGAGTTTTATCATTAATTTGTACTTCTTACTTCTCACTTAATTCTTATCCACTCCGCAAATTCCCATCTTACGTTCTAAATTTTAAATTAAGAACATTTATTTACCTAATGTAAAGCTTAAAATTTATATGCGAAAATTAAGTTATTAATATTTTACCTCATATATTCATAATCTTAAGTTATGAAAAATATATAGTAGTAATAAGATTTTGTATAGGGGGAATTTATTTTGAGTAAAATTGATTATGAAATGCATAAAAGAGATAAATACGCTGATCCTTCTCCATATCCTGAAGTAAGAGTACTTCGTCCCAACCTTTATTATGCTTCTATATTAATGGATGACTATGCAGGAATGGTTAGTGAATTTACTGCTATTAGTCAATATTTATATCATTATTTCTTTTTTAAAGATATTAATGATGAATTAGGAGAACTTTTAGAAAATGTATCCATAACAGAAATGCTTCATATGGAAATATTAGCTGATGTGATAAAAAAATTAGGCGGCAATCCAGTAATCAGAGGCTCTTATAGCACCTGTGGCAACTTTTGGAATGGAAGCTTTGTTTATTATGGCATAACCCTTTGTGAAAGGTTAAAAGCCGATATAGACTCTGAATATAAAGCTATAGAAGAATACCAAAAGCATATATTTATAATTGAAGACCCATACATTAAAGCAATACTTCAAAGAATAATCCTAGATGAAAAAGTTCATATAAATCTTTTCAATGATGCACTAAAAAAATTTTGTGGTATTGTTTATAGACCTCTTAATCAATGATATTTATACTAATTTTAATAAAAAACAATAAAATAAATACTAAAATATAAAAATATGTAAAAATAATAGTGTGAAAATTTGCAAAAATCATATTTTTGAATTATAATCTAATTAATACATAAATTTAAATATTATTTCTTAGAAAATAACAAATTTAAATTTAGTATTAATAATTTATATAATGTATGAAAAAATTCCATTAGCAGCTACAGTTTAAATAAATTGATGGGTGGATTGGAGGGCTAGATACCATGAGCAATATTGAAGCCATGAATTTAAGAAGATCTGTAAGAAGATATACAGATCAACCCATATCTAGGTCTCACATGGATGCAATAAAATGGTTCGTAACTGAGATATCTCCCCTTAATGATATCCCCTTTGACATTATATTTTTCGAAAATGGTAAATTAATTTCTGAATCATTTAAGGGTATTGCAAATATGTACTCTAAAGTAATAGCACCTCATTACATTGCTATTACTTCCAAAGAAGCACCTGGATATCTTGAAAATGTTGGTTTTATAGGTGAACAATTAGTACTTAAACTAACCGCATTAGGCATAGGGAGTTGTTGGCTAGGACGCTCCATTGAACAAAAATATTTTAACCAAATTTCTTCTATAAAAACTAATCAATCTTATGTTATTTTAATATCCTTCGGATATGCTATGGAAGATTTATACCCTATTTCTAAACGAAATAGATTAAATATAGAAGATTTTGTTCAGGGGGACATAAAAGAAAACTTTATGCCCATATTAAATGCTTTAAGAATAGCTCCTTCGGCTGTTAATTCACAGCCTTGGCGAATATTTATAGAAAAAAATACCATGCACCTATATATGAAAACTAAAAATTTTATTACTGAAAAATTATTAGCTAGAATGAATCTTATAGATATGGGCATAGGTATTTGCCATATAATTAAGTGTGCTGAGGAAATAGGTTTTAAAACTTCTATTTTTAAAGACACAACTTTAAGTAAGAGAAATCTTAAATATATACTAAGTGTAAAATTTTCTAATTAATATGCAAACTCAAATTTCCTAAATTTCTTATTTTTTTACCTTCTTTAATTATTAAAATCTCCAATATACCATTAATAATACCAAATTATAAATAGGGATTATTAATGGGACATTGGAGATTTTTAAATTTACAATTTAATGTAAGCAATTTAAGCTTTTATACAAAATTTTATTTTATAACTGCTAAAGTTGAATAATTAATGTATATTATACAATGCTATTTTATATTTCTACTTCCTGGTTTTATATATGGTATATTTTCCTTACATAGTGGACATGTTTCTTTTTCATAACTTTTAATTTCTATTTTTGTAGAACTATATATAGTATAAGGCATATCACTTTCTCCTCTATCAGCTATGCAACAAATGCCTACCACTTCTCCACCTAATTCTTCTAGCAATCTTGCTGTTTCCATAGAAGATTTTCCTGTAGTTATTACATCTTCAGTTATTAATATCCTTTGTCCTTTTTGTATCTGAAACCCTCTTCTTAAATCCATTTTTCCATCTACTCTTTCAGTAAATATAGCAGGTTTCCCTGTCTGTCTTCCTATTTCATATGCAACTATAACCCCTCCCATGGCAGGTCCTACAACTATATCAAATTCCACATCTTTTATTTTATCTACAACCACTTTCAAAACTTTCTCTGCTTTATCTGGATATTGAAGTAATTTCGCACACTGTACATATCTATTACTATGTTTTCCACTAGACAATAAAAAGTGTCCTTCTAAAAGAGCATCACATTCCTTTAATGTATCTATAACCATATTATTCATTATAATTCCTCCCAATATTTATATTTTTAAATTTATTAATGTTTTATTTCTGTTTCATACATATATAAAACTTATAACTGAATTTTATTTTATAGCTTTAAGTTTTATATTATCTTAATAAAGAAAACTTCTAATTTAAAATTTACTTTATACTCATTTTAAGTTGTGATAGTGAACTAATATGTTTTCTTTCCATAAATTCTTCTATGCCTTTAATTATTTCTAAGCAAACGTATGGATTTGAAAAATTTACTGTTCCTATTTGTACTGCTGAAGCTCCTGCCATTAGAAATTCCACTGCATCCTTCCAGCTTTCTATTCCTCCCATGCCTACCACAGGTACATGAACATTTTCACAAACCTCATATACCATTCTCAAGGCTATAGGCTTTATACAAGGACCTGAAAGTCCTGCAAATACATTTTTAAACACTGGTTTACCAGTATTTATATCTATTGCCATAGCTTTAAATGTATTTACCAATGAAAGTGCGTCTGCCCCTGCTTCTTCACATTTTAATGCCATATGTACTATATTTTCTGCATTGGGTGAAAGCTTCACCATAAGAGGTTTTTTACATATTTTTTTTACTTCCTTAACCACATTGTAGGCAACCTCTGATTTTATACCAAAGGCCATACCCCCTTCTTTCACATTTGGGCAAGATATATTAAGCTCTATCATTTGAACCTCTGTATTATTTAACTTTTCTACACCTTCTAAATAATCTTCTAAATTATTTCCTCCAAGATTAGCTATAATATTTGTTCCTAATTCTTTCATTTGGGGAAGCTCTTTTTTTATAAATAAATCCACTCCAGGATTTTGAAGTCCAACACTGTTCATCATTCCAGCTCTAGTTTCATGAACCCTCACACCAGCATTGCCTGCTTTTTCATTTAGAGTTAATCCCTTTGAACATATACCACCTAATTTTTCTACAGGGTATAGCTTATTGAACTCTTGTCCAAAACCAAAGGTTCCTGAAGCTGCAATAACAGGATTTTTGAACTTAACACCGCATATACTTAAAGAAGTATCCATATTACTCATATATTATCAAATCCTCTCACAGTTTTAGAAGTCATTAAAATATTTCTTATTTTAACATATTTTACTTTTTAATATTTTTATGTTTTTACTTAACTTCTTTAATTTAAGAAGTTGAAATACCAATTGTAGATTCAAATTCCTTGACAGGAATATAGTTACAGTGTTTCACACTATATTTGTCCTATAAATAACTTGAAAATTTTTCTAAGAAGCTAATTTCAGCTCATCAAGTATTAATTCTATGGGTACATTGTTTTTAGCTTGCTCATAAATAAAATGCACTAATTCTTTAGCCGCTAGGCTTT
>NZ_CABDWS010000111.1 GCF_901447495.1 Haloimpatiens lingqiaonensis | reverse complement strand
TTCATTTTTAATATAACTATAATTTGGCAGGCTGACGCCTAAAAGATCTTTTCAAGACATATTGGTAAAATATGCAAAGTGACTACTATATTTTATAGGTACTTTGCACAACATTTATTAAATAGCCATTAATTAGTCTACAAATTGCAATTTAAAATTAAAAAGGTTATTTATCCGATGACTACCTGCCGTAACACTCCCACTTCTAACAAAGTGGGAGATAACGGCAGCTACGTCCCTGGATAACGAGCTCTAACCTTCAGTTGGAGTAAAAACTCCATCTGAAGCTAAGAGCTCTGTTTATCAAAGATAGAGATTAAGATTTATGTGTGGAAGATGAGTTATTAAATTAGAGATGGATGTGTTCACATGAGGGAAGGTAATAATTTTAAAAAAAACTTAAATAAAAGTGTATTTCTAAGTTTAATGGTAGCAGTGGCTCTTGGGATATATGTAATAGAAGCGCAAATTCCTGTGATTTTTCCAGGAATAAAATTAGGACTTTCCAATGTGGTTTCCCTAATAGTGCTCATAACCTTTGGGGGCAAAGAGGCCATTTTAGTAATGTTTTTAAGAACTTTACTAGGAACCATGTTTACGGGAACCCTATCCTCGTTCTTATTTAGCATAACAGGGGGATTACTGAGCAATATAGTAACTATAGTAATGTATAAAAGGTTTAAAAAATATTTTAGCATAGAAATAATAAGCATAGTAGGAGCAGTTTTTCATAATTTGGGACAACTTTTAGTGGCAGCATTTATAGTACAGGATTTTAGAATATACATATATTTTCCCATTTTGATGATATCAGCCCTTATTACAGGGTATTTTGTAGGATTGGTAGTTAAATATTTTAATAAACATGTGGAAAAGATGAAAATAAGGGACAAGTGACAATTGACAGTTGACAATTGACAATTGACAATTAAAAATTAAGAATTAAGAATTGAGAATTAAGAATTGAGAATTAAGAATTGAGAATTAAGAATTGAGAATTAAGAATTAAGAATTAAAAATTAAGAATTAAAAATTAAGAATTAAGAATTAAAAATTAAGAATTAAAAATTAAGAATTAAGAATTAAGAATTAAAAATTAAGAATTAAGAATTAAGAATTAAGTAAGAGGTAGAGATAGAGGGAATTTCCTTCACTGTGTTAGGGAAAATCTTTAATTGAATGTAAATAATTGGATAATCAGAAAAGCTATAACTGATTCATTAAATGAAGTAGTTATAGCTTTTATTTTTTAAGAGTTCTTACTTTTTACCTTACTTGTTTTATCCTACAAATTTTCTAGTCTCTATATCCATTCTCACAGGATATTCTAAACAGCTTCTTCTTGAGTAAGAATAAGTTTTCCGTCGTGGGCTTTAAGCACCTTAGTAGGGCACTTTTCTACACATTGCATGCATAAAGTACACTTAGTGCTGTCTACTAAAGGAAGATTATTTTCTAAAACTAAAGCATCGCTAGTACAGTTTCTAGCACATAGACCACAACTTATACATCCAGTGTCACATACTTCTTTTACTTCTTTTAGTTTATCTTTTGAGTTACAGGAAACTCTTATTATTTCAGAAACAGGCTTAATTTCAATAACATGTCTAGGGCAGATGTTTGCACAAGCGCCGCAGGCAGTACATTTCTTTTCATCTACTACTGCAATGCCGTTTTCAATGCTAAGAGCTCCAAACTGACAAACCTTAACACAGCTACCAAGGCCAAGACACCCAAAACTACAACCTTTAGCACCGCCACCTGGAAGTACAGAGGCCTCTAGACAGTCCATATTGCCATAGTAAGTGCCTTTCATCTTTGCACTTTCACAAGTACCTACGCATTTAACAAAGGCTTTTTTAGGCTCTGCAGCTTCCACCTTAATGCCCATTATGTCTCCAATTTTTTCAGCTGCTGTAGCACCACCTACAGTACAACAATTTGCCTTGGCAGCACCGTCAACTATAGCTTGGGCATAGGCATCGCAGCCTGCATAGCCACAACCACCGCAGTTGGCACCAGGTAGGCAGTCTTTTATTAAAGGCACTCTCTCATCTACTGGTACATGAAATTTTTTAGAAGCATAGCCTAAAACTACACCAAATACAAGACCTAATCCCCCTAAGCTTAAAGCAGGGAATAATAAACCATTTACATCCATTTAGAAACACCTCCCATTAATGAATTAATCCTTGGAATCCTAAAAAGGCTATGGACATAAGTCCAGCTGTAATCAATGAAATAGGAAGTCCCTTCATAGCCTCAGGCATATTTTTATTTTCGTCCATTCTCTCTCTAATGCCTGCAAGAAGTACAATAGCTAGCATATATCCAAGACCAGAACCTAGTCCAGCCACTACAGAACCAAGTAAAGTATATTTTTCATTCATATTTATTATAACGGCACCTAAGATAGCACAGTTTGTAGTTATAAGGGGTAAGAAGATACCAAGTGCCTTATAAAGGGAAGGACTTTTCTTTTTAATAACCATCTCTACAAATTGAACCAAAGAAGCTATAACCAGTATAAAGGCAATAGTGTACATATAAGGTATATTTAAAGGTACTAGAATAAAATTGTACACTATATAAGAAATAAATGATGCTAAAACCATAACAAATGTAACAGCAAGTCCCATACCTGCTGCAGTTTCTATTTTTTTAGAAACTCCAAGGAAAGAACAAATTCCAAGGAATTTAGATAAAACAAAGTTATTAACTAATAGGGAACTAAAAAATATTAAAAATAAATTCATAGAGTTACCACCTCTCTTATGATCTAGATGATTTTCATTTAGCTACTATAAAAATTGGCAATGAGCTGATGCTTAAACAGCTTCTTAAACAGCTGCTGTTTATTTAAAAAGCCTTTTAATAAAGCATTATTTTACTAATGCTTTACAGAGCAGTGAGCGCAATTTCCATCACAGCCTTTAAATTCAGTAATTCTCTTGTTTTCCTTTGACTTTCTTGCGTTAAATAGGTTTATTAATGCCATTAAAATTCCAAGAGTGAAGAAAGCACCAGGAGCTAATATCATTATGATGGCAGGCTGAAAGGAAGATGGCATAACTTGATATTCAAAAATCTTTCCAGTGCCCAAAAGTTCTCTTATAATACCAATTACAGTAAGAGAAAGAGTAAATCCTAAGCCTTGCCCAAGACCATCAAAAATAGATATTATAGGACCGTTTTTAGATGCAAATGCTTCTGCTCTTCCAAGAATAACGCAGTTAACAACTATAAGAGGAATAAAAATTCCAAGGGCTTTATATAAATCTGGTACATAACCCTGCATTAAAAATTGAAGTAAAGTAACAAAAGCAGCAATAACAACAATAAATGATGGAATACGAATTTTATCTGGTATAAATTTTCTAAGAAGAGAAATAACAAAGTTTGAACCAATAAGTACTACAGTAGAAGCAATACCCATGCCTATACCATTTTTGGCACTGGTAGTTACCGCTAGTGTAGGACACATAGCTAAAACTTGTACGAATGTAACATTTTCAGTTAAAATACCATTTTTTAATCTTTCCAAAGGACTTGCCATTAGTTATTCCCTCCTTTTAAATTGTTTTTATAGAAATTAATAGCTTCGTTAACTCCTTTAGTTACGGCCTTTGAAGTTATAGTAGCTCCAGTTATAGCTTGTATTTCATTGTCTTTAGCTGAAGAAGCCTTAGTAACTTTAAGTTCTTTTTCTATAGATTTTCCTTTATATTGGCCATAAAATTCAGGTTTTTCAGAGTTAGCTCCAAGACCAGGTGTTTCTGATTGAGATAAAATCTTAATACCTTGAACTTTACCATCAGTTGAAATTCCAACCATTAGCTCTATATTTCCACCATATCCTTTAGTATTAACTTTCATGGCATAACCAATAGCTTTGCCATTTTTTAAAGCTTCGTTAACCTCTACTATTTTTTCAGTTAATTTTACATCTTTCTTTTTAAATGTATCACCATCAGGTATTAATTTCTGCATAGCTTCTTTATTTGCCTTCTCTGCTTGAGCTGCAATAGGCTCTTTTGTTATGGTATAAGTACAGCCAAGTATTAATCCAGCAAAGGCAGTTATTACTAATAAAAGAATTCCTAATTTAAGAGAACTTTCTTTTTTATTCATTTATTTCACCTTCCCGAACTTTGTTGGAATTACATATTTATCTATAAGAGGAACAAATAAATTCATTATAAGTATTGAATAAGAAACACCTTCAGGGTAAGCACCACTGAATATACGAATTACTGATGTTAAAAGTCCACAACCTATGGCAAAGATAATTTGTCCTTTTTTAGTCATTGGACATGTAGTGTAATCTGTAGCCATAAATATAGCTCCAAGCATAAGTCCGCCAGCAAATATTTCATAAATAGCGTTTCCTGTCATAAATCCATTTCTACCAATTAAGGTAGTTAAAATAATTACAGTTCCTATATAAAATACTGGTATGTGATAAGAAATAACTCTTCTATATAGAAGATAAGCAAAACCTATAAGTAAAGCTAGGGCAGAGGTTTCACCAATACAGCCTCCCACATGACCTATAAATAGGTTCGTAAGGGATGGAAGTTGACCTTCAGCTCCCTTTAAAATAGCTAAAGGAGTAGCTGATGTAGCACCGTCTATTGTCCAATTAGTCATGGCTGATGGCCAAGAGGATAACAAGAAGGCTCTTGCTGCTAGGGCAGGGTTAACTACATTTTGCCCTATACCTCCGAAAAATTGTTTTACCACAATAATTGCAAAAGCACTGCCTATAGCAACCATCCAAAGTGGTATAGTTACAGGTACATTAAATGCGATTAAAATACCAGTTACCACTGCACTTAAATCATTTATAGTGATTTCTCTTTTGGTCAATTTTTGCCAAAGCCACTCAGAAAAAACCGCAGAAACAATAGCAGTTATCATTACTAGAGCTGCTCTAAATTTAAAAAAGTATATTCCAGCTAAAGCTGCAGGAATTAAAGCTATTATCACATCTCTCATTATACCTTTAACGGTTTCATTAGATCTAATATGTGGAGATGAAGATAAAGTTAACATTGATTTATTCATATATGTCACCTCTTATCTATTTTTTTCTTTTGTTAGCAATAACAGTACGTTTGCCAACTCTTAAAGATTGCACTAAATGATTTTTAGCTGGGCATACAAAAGTACAGCATCCACATTCGATGCAGTCTAGTCCATTTAATTTTTCAAATTCATCAAACTCATGTCTTTCACATAGAGAGTGAAGCTTTCCAGGCATTAGATTCATAGGACATGCGTCTATACATTTTCCACATCTAATACAACTAGTAGGCTCTGGCATAAAACCTTCTTTTTTTGTAAGACATAAAACACCAGAGGTTCCTTTCATAGCAGGGATGTCTAAAGATGATAAGGTCATTCCCATCATTGGACCGCCAGAAATAACCTTTACAGGATCTTCTTTGAATCCACCGCAAAATTCCACTAATTCCCTTATGGAAGTACCAAGTTTAACTCTAAGGTTTTTAGGTTCCTTAATAGCTCCACCTGTAACAGTAACAACTCTATCAGTAAGTGGAAGACCTAAAACCACTGATTTATAAATCTGATAAACAGTACCAACATTTTGCACCACACATCCTACGTCAGCAGGAAGCTTTCCAGATGGTACTTCACGGTTAGTTATAGAATAAATCAGCTGTTTTTCAGCTCCTTGAGGGTATTTAGTTTTTAAAGCCTTAACTTCTATATTAGAATAATTTTTACATAACTTTTCCATAAGCTTAAGGGCATCTGGCTTGTTATGTTCAATACCAATGTAGCCTTTGGCTTTAGGGAAGATTTGTAGAATTATACTTAAACCTTCTACTATTTTATCTCCTTGTTCTAGCATCAACCTATGGTCGCAGGTTAAGTAAGGTTCACATTCAGCTGCATTGACAATTATAGAGTCTATGTTTTTATCTGCTGGAGGATTAAGTTTAACATGGGTAGGGAAAGCAGCACCGCCCATACCAACTATTCCAGCTTCTTTAATTATGTCTAACAATTCTTCTTTAGAAAGCTTAGTGTAATCTCTATTTACTTCATTAGCAGAAACCGTTTCATATTGGTTATCGTTTTCTACTATAACAGAAAGAACTTTAGTACCACCGGCGGTAAGTACAGGAGCAATATTTTTAACAGTACCAGATACGCTACTGTGTACAACAGATAATCCAAAGCCATTAGCTTGTCCTATCTTTTGCCCAACTAAAACTCGATCACCTTTTTTTACTAAAGGTTCACAGGGAGCTCCTATATGTTGTGACATAGGAAAAACCAAATCTCCCTTTGGAAGGTAATCTTCTATAGTTTTGCTTTCACTAAGACGTTTACCATGAGGTGGGTATACACCGCGTTTAAAAGTTAACAAGTTCATAGCCATATACTTCCTTTCTTGCTGAATTATAGAAAAATAAATAAATTGATAAAAAAATAAGTTAATTTACAAAATATATAATACAGCTTAAAATATATAATAATACAGTATAAAGCAAAGAAAAAAATATTTCTACACTATTATGAAAAAAATGAATGAATTTTTAAAAAATATATCATTCATTAGCGAAAAAACAACTAATTTTTTGCATATAATACTAAAAAAGTAATATAGTAAAAATAAGTAAGTGCTTTATATTCTAGTATATTACATATAAGAATGAATGTGAATAGGCTAAAAGTGCTTAAAAACTTTAATAATAAAATAACAAACTATAGATATATTAATGCAATTTATCCGATGACTACCTGCCGTAACACTCCCACTTCTAAGAAGGACAAGTAGGGGACGGTTCATTAATTTTATAACTATTTTAGTTATAAAAT
>NZ_CABDWS010000110.1 GCF_901447495.1 Haloimpatiens lingqiaonensis | reverse complement strand
TATTTTATATATGCTTGTATAAAGGAGTAATAAAGGTATGATGGAAAGTTTTTCATTTAAGTTTGAAATTACATATAAACTTGATATATAATTTAAGTGAGGTAAGAACTAAGAAAGAAGTAAGAGTTAGGGGTAAAACTCAATGGTATATTAAAATGTTATATAAATTTAATTATTTTACATAATTTAAAGTAATATATAAGGGTGAAGTGTAGTATTGAAGTATGTAACTTTTAATTTTCAAAAATTTTTGTATAAAAAAATAGATGGATTAATGCTACATGGAAGTTGTAAAAGGTATCTTGAATGTTATTGCAAGTTTTGATAATCATTAGGTAAGAATACGTAAGGACTATGTAAAACTGCAAAATATCGTATTATGAGGTGATAATGTGAAAAGAAAAATTTATGCAATTGGTTTAGTGGTGTTAATGTGTTTTACAATTTTTTTAGGTGGTTGTTCTAATTCTTCAAAGAATAATAAAAATAGTGCACAAAATACTACTAATACAAAAGAGGAAAAGATAAAAATAGGAGCTTTAAAGGGACCTACAGGTATAGGTATGGTAAAGTGTATGGAAGAAAATAAGGACAAATATGAAATCTCTTTATTTAATTCTCCTGATGAAGTGGTATCTAAAATTGTAAGCGGTGAATTAGATGGAGCAGCAGTGCCTTCTAATTTAGCAGCAGTTTTGTATAATAAAACCAAAGGTGATGTTAATTTAGTAGGGGTTAACACATTAGGGGTTTTATATATTGTAGAAAATGGGAATACTATTAAAGATATAAAAGACTTAAAAGGAAAAACTGTATATTCATCAGGTAAAGGATCAGCACCAGAGTTCATATTTAACTATATACTTAAGAAAAATGGATTGGAACCGGATAAAGATGTTAAGATAGAGTATAAAATGCAACATAGTGATTTAGCTGCTTCCGTGGCTTCTAAGGAAGTAAAAATAGCATTGCTTCCAGAACCTTTTGTAACTTCTTCTAAGCTTAAAAATAAGGAGTTAAATGTACCTATTAATTTAACAGAACAATGGGATAAGGTTGTGGAGGACGGAAGTAAGCTAGTTATGGGAGCAATAGTATTTAGAAAAGATTTTGTATCTAACAAAAAAGATAGTTTAAATAATTTTCTTAAAGATTATGAGAAATCCGTAGATTTTGTTAATAAAAATAATCAAGAGGCAGGCAAACTTGCGGAAAAGCATGGAGTTATGCCAAAGGCAAAGATAGCTGAATTAGCAATTCCTAGATGCAATATAGTTCTTATGCAAGGAGAGGAAGCTAAAAAATCTATAGAAGGATTTTTAAAAGTATTATTCCAAAGTAATCCAAAGTCAATTGGAGGAAAATTACCAGATGAAGGATTTTATTATAAAAATAATTAAAAAAATAACCATATTGTTCTTTTGGTTGATTATTTGGGAGCTTGGCTCCCTTTTTCTTAATAAGGAAATTTTACTACCTGGTCCAGTGGCAGTTTTAAATAAACTAGCCACACTTATATTTCAAATGTATTTTTGGAAAAGTATAGCTTATAGCCTATTAAGAGTGTTTTTGGCTTTACTAATATCAATAACTATAGGTATCGTATTTGGAATATTAGGTGGAGTCTTTAGAATTTTTGAAGAAATTATGGAACCTTTTATGGCGGCAGTAAAATCAACGCCTGTAATGTCTATAATAATATTGGCTTTGGTGTGGTTTAAATCTGGAAATGTGGCTATTTTTACAGCTATATTAATATGTTTTCCAATAATATACACCAATGTACTTGAAGGCATAAAGTCTGTGGATAATAAAATTATAGAAATGGCAGTGCTATATAAAGCAAAAAAGTTTTACATTATAAAAGATATTTATTTGCCATCTATAAGTACATATATAATTTCAGGAACACTTCTTTGCTTGGGGCTTGGCTGGAAAGTTGTAGTGGCATCAGAGGTTTTGAGTACTCCTAAATATTCTATAGGTATAAATCTTTTAAATGCTAAAACTATATTGGATACTGAAGAACTTTTTGCATGGACTATAGTTGTAGTAATATTGAGTTTACTTCTAGAAATTATTTTTAAAAAATATATAAATAGGCTAAATTCAAGGATGAGCAATTGAGTAAAGAATAATTAGTTGGTATTTGTTTTTTATATTAATTTGTAAAAATATCGAAAACAAAATTTGTTGTAAATAACAACTAAGTGCTATTTAATTTACATATTGGATTATACAATTAACAAAAATCAAAACTTGCTAGAGATAATAGTTGGCTTGTACATAGGGTATAAATTAACATGTGATGAAATATGAGAAAATTAGTAGAGTAGAATATTGTATTAATTCACATATCAATATCCATATATAATATATATAAATGCTGTATATAAATATTGTATAAAAGACTTATAAAAAATATTGAAAGGGATATAATTATGAATAAGCATAGATTGCAAAAAATTCATAAAGATATAGATAAGTTATCAAAAGGACTTGAAAGATGGAAGACTAAAGAAAACCTAGAAGAAAACCTAGAAGAAAATCTAAAAGAAAATTTAGAAGAAAATTTAGAAGAAAATCTAAAAGAAAATTTAGAAGAAAATTTAGAAGAAAATTTAAAATTAAACATAAAAATATCTAAAATAGAATATTACAAATATAAATTATATTTAGCTAATAAAGCTAGGAAAAATTCTAATGAATATGTTCTTGAATTAGTTAATATCTGTAAAAGATATGGCGATAAGAGAATTTTTAATAACTTAAATATTGATTTTCCTAAAAATAAAATTATCGTGATAACGGGTCCTTCAGGTGTTGGGAAAACTACCTTATTAAACATAATAAGCGGGATAGATAAAGAGTATACAGGTCAGGTGATATTTAGTAAGGACATAGGAAGTGAGAAATTTTCCTATGTATTTCAAGAAGATAGGTTAATTCCTTGGCTTACGGTTTATGAAAATATTGCTTTTGTTTTAAAATCTCAATTACAAAAGGAAGAAATGAAGCAAATTATCCATAAATACTTAAGATTAGTAAACCTATATGAAGATAAAAATTTACTACCTAAGGCTTTAAGTGGAGGTATGAAAAGGCGGGTAGCTCTTGCAAGAGCCTTTGCCTACGAAAGTGATATATTACTTATGGATGAACCTTTTAAGGGTCTTGATAATGATTTAAAAAAACAAATAATGGATGAATTTTTACAAATATGGAATGAAAATAAGAAAACTGTAATATTAGTAACTCATAACATAGAAGAAGCAGAAGTGTTGGGACATTATATTTATAAAATGGAATAATTTCTAAAGAAATTTTTATACATAAAATTGTGTTAATGGCAACATTGTATTTATAAAACTGTAATTAGCAATATAATATTAATAATTACAGTTTTATGCATTAAACATTCGTTATTTCTGCATAAATGTTACTACTGGAAATAGGTTTAAATGTATTGCATTGTTTAAAAATTTTCAATGTAAGTATTAATATTAAGTATAAGTTTCAAATTACTAGTTAAAGTTTGAAAAATTTTACTTGACATTTAAACAGAATTTTCTTATAATGATGTAAAAGTTCATATGAAATAAATGCTATGATAAGAAAAAGTAAGTTAATTCTATCTTTTAAGAGAGTCTCTGGTTGGTGTGAAGAGATAAAGAAGGATAAACTGAATACATCTTTGAGCATCGCACCGAAGCCACTGTGGTTGTAGGCTGCTGACGGGATCTTTCAGCCGTTAAAAATGATAGAGTATCATGTGTATTTTAAAATTTTGCATCGTACTCGAAAAGGTTAATATCGTGAGGTATTAATAAATTAAGGTGGTACCACGGGAATATTTTTAAATATAGACTCCCGTCCTTATTGTTTAGGCAGTAAGGACGGGAGTTTTGATTTTTTTGTAAGCTTACACAAAGGTATTTGGAACAGAGAGATTTTGAATGCTAAGTATGTAACTGTATTTATTTTGCCGGCAAAAGTTACTTATAAATATTAGCATACAATTTTCAAAGGCTATATTAGGTTATGAAATTTAAAATATATTCTTTTTAAAAAGAATATACAAACGATTGCAGTTATTCATACAATAAATGGATAATGTTATATGCTCTATCGTGTAAAGTGCCATTTAATTCCACGCTGTTATTCATACAATATATGGTTAATGTTATATTCGAGATATAATTACCCAATTTTCTTGGGTGATAAAAAATTAAATGGGTGATAAAAAATTTAAAATGAAAGGAAGGTGAAGTGTGTAAATTATAAAAATTTATAAAGTATAAGAATTTATGATTTTACACACGGAAAATATTATGAATATAGATGAACAAATAAAAATTATTAGAAAAGGTGTAGATGAAATAATAAATATAGATGAATTAAGAGATAAATTAGAAAAATGTGAAAAAGAAAATAGACCTTTAGTGGTAAAATTAGGACTTGATCCTAGTGCTCCAGATATACACATTGGTCATGCGGTAGTTTTGAGAAAAATTAAGCAAATCCAAGATTTAGGGCATAAAGCTGTTATTATAATAGGAGATTTTACAGGGATGATAGGAGATCCTACAGGTAAATCAAAGGCAAGAAAACAGCTTACTAAGGAGCAGGTTATAGGAAATGCTAAAACTTATGAAAAACAAATATTTAAAATATTAGACAAGGATAAAACAGAGTTAAGATTTAACAGTGAGTGGTTAGAAAAACTTAATTTTAAGGATGTTATAGAATTAGCTGCAAAATACACTGTAGCAAGAATGCTTGAGAGGGAAGATTTTAAAAATAGATTCAATAATCAGATGAGCATAGGAATACATGAATTTTTTTACCCATTGATGCAGGCTTATGATTCTGTAGAAATAAAGGCAGATATAGAGTTAGGAGGCACGGATCAAAGATTTAATATTTTGATGGGAAGAACATTGCAGAAAGAGTACAAACAAGATAGCCAAGTAGCCATATTTATGCCTATTCTTGAGGGACTAGATGGAGTTGAAAAGATGAGTAAAAGTCTTGGAAATTACGTTGGAATAAATGAAGATGCAAATACCATGTATAGTAAAGTTATGCAGGTACCTGACCAATTGATAATAAAATACTTTGAGTTAGCAACAGACCTTCATCCAGATACTATAGATGATATAAAGGAAGAATTGCATCAGGATGGCGTAAATCCAAGGGATATTAAAATGAAACTTGCTAAGGAAATTACAAATTTATACCATGGTGAAGAAGAAGCTGCAAAGGCAGAGGAAAATTTCAAGAGTGTATTTCAAAAGGATCAGGTGCCTAAAGATATTCCAGTAATAGAAATACAACCGGGTTTTGGATTAATAGATATAATGGTTAAAGGCAATTTAGTTCCATCTAAAAATGAAGCGAGAAGATTGATATTGCAAGGCGGAGTTAAAATAAACGGGGAAATGGTAAAGGAATTTAAAGAAGTTCAGTTAAATTCTGGAGACGTAATAAAAGTAGGAAAGAGAAAATTTATAAAAGTAATGTAAAATTTATTGTATATATGTGTGTTAAAATGCCCAATTTTATTCTTTGGTTATTTAAAATAATCAAAAGGAATAAAGTTGGGCATTTTTTTATAAGATTAATGAACCGTCCCTAGCTTGTCCGAGTAAAATGATACAATTATGTATCCAAAAAATAATCCATTTATGAAAGTTACTACAGAGTTTCCAATGGGTTTAAGTCCTAAATTTATAAAATTAATGTAAATAGAAATTAAAATAAAAAGGATACCAATACATAATGGAATCAAATGATATATAAATTTTCTTTTTGATGTTAATTTTGATACATTCTTCTTTTTAAAGATTATGGAGCTAGTATCTCTTTTAAAATACAAAAATATTAATATAGCAATTAAACCTAAAAAAGTACTGAAGTGTTGAAGTAATTTATATATAGGAAAACTAATATTTATAAATTGTATTTTTCTATTTAATAAGGGTATTAAAGTTACAAAATAACCATTTGTATGAGTAAAGCCATCCCAAAGTACATGAGTTATCATACCTAGAATACATGAATAAGTAAATATAATTATTTTTTTTATAGAGTTTAAGTTCCAACGTTTTTCACTTATGTACCAATACCACTGGTCTAATGGAGAAAAACAGTGATTTATAAAGGGCTTTTTTATTATATTGTGAAAAATATAAGCAATAACAAAACATAGTGGCAAATCTAAAAAGATAAAACCTGAAAAACAGTGGCCTATAGTTGAAAAAGGTTTAAAGTGTAGAAAATATTCAAAATCTGGGGCCATGCTTCCTAATATTAAACCAGTAAAACTAAAATATTTTTTCCATTTGCTTTTTATAGGTAAAATTGCAGCTGGATGTGCGAAAGTAAAAGGCATAATATCGCTCCTAACTAAAAATAATAATTTAATTTTATTTATTAACAGTAAAACTGTCAATAAATAAATTGTTAATAAAATTAATGAACCGTCCCCGGCTTGGACAAGAACGTATGTATGTATAAAATACATTTTTTTGTCTATAATGTAAAATAGGAAATACCTAAATACGGTGTAACAACTCTTAGGTGTAACAAATCTTAAGTTTAAGCTAGTAAATTTAAGTTAGAATAAAAGCTAGTATATTTAAGCTTTTAAGCTAGAATAAAAAAACTTCCTGGCAAACTTACAAATTTGTTTATGAGTTGTGTTAAAATAAGTAGTATGGTTTTCTAATTACAGGTAGAAGGAGGATATCTTTAGTTACTAAAAGTATATACAAATGTATTTAGAAATAGTAAAATGTGCTTACGAAAAGGAAGTGAGTACATTTGAAAAATAATAACTATAAACCAAATGAATTTGCAGAATTAATTAATGTATCAGTTAGAACATTGCAAAGATGGGATAACGAAGGAATATTAAAAGTATTTAGAACACCAACAAATAGGAGATATTATACTTATGAACAATATAAAGAAAATATAAGAAAAAAATAAAGGAAGATGAAGAAGTTGAAAAAAGCATACAAAATAGAAA
>NZ_CABDWS010000109.1 GCF_901447495.1 Haloimpatiens lingqiaonensis | reverse complement strand
AACATGGATTATATTAAGGGGTTTAAGGAAAATGATTCTGAAACTATTTTATATAATATTTTAAAAACATTATATAGCGAAAAAGTAGATAATAGCATAGTGTATTTTAACGAGTTCGATGATGTATATATAGAAAAATATGAGAATATTAAATTTATTAATAAAGAAGATTATAGTATTAAACACAGTAAGTTTCCAGATGTATATTTTTTAGACCTTGACTTTTGTGCTTTAAAGTTTCTTTATTCGAGTATTTTAAATTCATATCCAATATATGAAGAGGACTTTCATCATAGAATAGTTTTTTCTATAATAATGAATTTTTTTAGTCAAAGCTTTAAAAAAATTGGGGATAATAACAAGAATGTAATCAGTGAATTGTTTAGTATGTTTCCTCAATGGAATGAAACTACTAAGGAAAATTTACTTATAACAGATAATTATTATGGTGATATAAGAGATTATCGTATTTTTGAAAATATTTACTATCCTAAATTTATAAAAAGACTTCAAATTTTATATAGTAAATATATAGTTACAGAAAAATATAGAATTAGAAATAGATACAATGAAAATACTTTAAATTCTAATAAGGAATTTGAAAAATTTCTTGAAGGATATATTAATAATGATAACATATCTTATTCAGGTAAGCATTGTACAATGTGCCCGTATTTGAATATGTGTTTGGAGGGTGAATATGTCATTGATAGATACAGAAGATAGGAATTTTAGTATGCTTATAAATAAATTAGCTAAGGTATGGCAAAATCATGTGAACTACGATTATTTAAGATATATAAATTTATCAGATGAACAGATAAAGGTTATTGAACATGAAGATGAACAAATGCTTATTAATGGTTATGCAGGAACAGGTAAGAGTATAACTTTACTGTATAAATTTATAGATAAAGTGGTCAGAAATAATGGAAAATTAAGGATGTTATTTGTATCCTATAATAATACTTTAATTGAGGATATCAAAAAAAGATTAGAAGAGAGCCAAGAGTATATTAAAAATAGGGACAAACATTTCATAGATATTTTGACTTTTCACCAAATGGCAAAGAAAATATTAATAACAATTAACATTAACCAAAAATCTCCTACTAGAATTACAGCAAAAACAGAAGTATGGGATAGAGGAGATATATATAGAAGAGTAGCAGCTATAGCGTATGCTTACAGAGATAAAAAATATGATAAATATAAGTGTATTCCTAGTGAAGAAAGATTATATGTAACACATACTGATGATTTTATAACTGATGAAATTATATGGATGAAAGCAAATGGCTTCATAGAAAAGGGAAAATACTTAGAAGTAGAGAGGACAGGTAGAACTAGGTGTATAAGACTTACAAGAAATCAAAGAAATACAATATTTAAGATATTTTCAGAGTACGAAGAACAACTTAAAAATAAATACCATAATACTATGGACTTGCATGACTATGCTCTAGAGATATTGAAAAATATGGATTTTATAAGTGATGAGATCAAATATGATTATATATTTGTAGATGAGGTTCAAGATTTAGAAGCAATGCAGATTAAAGTATTGGCTAACATGGTTAACAAAGCTATAATTTTATCAGGTGATCCGAGGCAAAGTATATATAAAAGAACTCCTTATTCCTATGAAAAATTAGGATTAAATATAGCTAAAAAAGGAAGAACAAAAGTATTAAATAAAAATTTTAGATCTACTATGGAAATTATCAAATTAGCTAATTCTATAGAGTTTATGGATATGGAGATTAAAAAGCTTTCAGAGAAGTTTTTTGTTTATAATGGAGAAAAGCCTGTGATTGTGTATAAAAAGTCATTTAAGGAACAATTAGATTATGTTTTAAACAAAATTAAACAAATTTTTCAAAAGGATAGCAATGAAAATGTAGCTATAATTTATAGAGATGATAAAAATATGAGTATACAAAACAAATCTCAATTCAAGACATATTTAGAATATTCATTGAAAACTTCAGTACTTGGAGTGAAAGATTATGGGAAAAAATTTAAATACAATAAGAGTAGGCAAGTTTTTTATACTAATATTTATGATATAAAAGGATTAGAATTTGATAATGTATTTGTCATTCAATTTGATAAAAGGCATTATCCAAATGACAAAGAGTATGAAAAACTTTTTCAGTATAAGGAAAGTGAAGGAGTAGAAAAAGATGCTCTAAAAGAGGATATTGATGAAATTAATAACCGTGAAAAAAAACTTTTATATGTGGCAATGACTAGGGCAAAAAAAAGACTTTATATGGTGTATAGTGGGAATCTTGAAACTGCTATATCACCTTTTGTTAAAGATTTTGATACAAGAGATTTTAATGCAGTAGGATTTAGAAAAACTATGGTGTAAATAAAACAGTAAACTATTTAAACCTTATTAAGTATAGATAGTTTACTGTTTATTATTTATAAATACCAAAGTGGGAAAATATTTGACTCATATTTAGGTGAGTTTCTATTTTCCTTATTAGTATATTTAGCCAATGGGGGTTGTCTATTACATACACTCATACAAAGATTATCAATTTCTTTTGGATTGTCAATAAATTCTCGAATCCATCCTTGTAGAAATAGTGTTGGAGGATCATATTTACTTTCACGATTAGAAGTATAAGAATAAGCTTGCTCTATAATAAATAATTGAGCTAATATTGCAGTAATATTAAGAGAATTTAAAAAATGCTCAAAATTTTCGTTTTTTAATATTTGAATCTCTTTTATTGGGTCATTTCCATAAAATATATTATCAAATGCCAGCAAAAGTGGCTTTTTTAATTCAGGTCTACATCTAACTCTTAAGTTTAAATCAATTAAAACCCTAAGATGGTTAGGGCGGAATTCTCTTTTATTCTCAGAAAACCAAATTTGAAAATTTCTATTTAAATCATATTTATTAAATCGTTTTGGTAGCTTAGATGGTCTATAAATGTAAATTTCAGAATTATTTTCTTTATAAATTAATTTTTTAGTATCAAATTGTAGTTCTTTTACAATATTTAAGAGTTCATTATATTTCATTAAAAATACCTCCTTGATTTAGATAGTAGTTGTTATTGTAATGATTAAAAGTTTTATTTAAATATAAAATTCTATAGTGAGTAGTTAAATCCTCTTACTTCAATATTGATTAATAAATAATTTTTTGGATAAAATTCATAATAAATACATTTAGGCGGTGAACTTATGGAGAAAAATTTTAAATTGGAGACGGATACTATATGGAATTTTGAAGAAAGAGGTAATTGGTCTACTCATAGGGGGGATTACCCAGGCAATTGGAGCCCATATGTACCTAAAAATATAATATTAAGGTATTCTAAAGAAGGGGAGCTTGTTTTAGACCAGTTTGTAGGTAGTGGGACGACTTTAATAGAAGCATGTTTATTAAATAGAAGGATTATTGGTTGTGATATTAATGATAGAGCTTTAAGTATTTGCAGTGATAGAATTAAAAATCTTAGCAAAATGGATAATGTATTTTTAAAGAAGAGAGATGCTAGAAATTTATATAATATAAAAGATGGGTCCATAGATTTAATATGTACTCATCCCCCATATGCTAATATCATAAAATATAGTAAAAATCTAAAAGAAGACATATCACTACTTGATATAGAAGAATTTTATGTAGCTATGAAAGATGTGGCTAAAGAATGCTATAGGGTATTAAAAAAAGAAAAGTATTGTTCTATACTTATGGGAGACACTAGAAAAAGGGGATTTATTATTCCTTTAGCATTTAACGTATTGAATATATTTATGAATTCCGGATTTAAATTAAAAGAAATAATAATAAAGCAGCAACATAATTGTAAGTCCACTGAATACTGGAGAGATATAAGTATAAAAAGAAATTTCTATTTGATTGCTCATGAGTATTTATTTGTTTTTAAAAAGTAACTTTTGAATTTTAAATACTAGTAATGTATAATTTATTAGTATGGTATATTAAATTTAAAAGGGAAAAGTGATAAAATGATTTATTGCAAAAGGAATAATTATAAGCTTTATATGGGAGATTGTTTACAGGAGTTAAAAAGAATAGAAACAAAATCTGTTGATATGATTTTTGCAGATCCTCCATACCGTCTTAGTAACGATGGAATAACTTGCAAATCAGGAAAAATGGCAAGTGTTAATAAGGGTGAATGGGATAGATCTAGAGGGCTAAAAGAGGATTACAATTTTAATAAAAGATGGATTAGAGCATGCAATAGGGTGTTAAAGGACGATGGAACTATGTGGATTTCCGGTACATATCATGTAATTCATTCTATTGCATTTATATTACTTGAAATGGGTAATTATATTATTAATGAAATAACTTGGGTTAAGCCTAATGCTGCTCCTAATATGGGGTGCAGGTGTTTTACGGCTAGTCAAGAAACACTATTATGGGTAAAGAAAGATAAAAAGGCTAACCACGTATTTAATTATAGTTTTATGAAGGAATTAAATGGTGGAAAACAGATGAGAAGTGTATGGCAAATTCCTACTACCCCAAAGAGAGAAAAGGTATATGGATATCATCCTACTCAAAAACCAAAGGAATTATTATATAGATGTATAATGGCAAGTACTAATAAGGGACAATTAGTATTAGATCCATTTTGTGGCTCAGGAACTACTGGAGTTGTTGCAGTAGAAAATGAAAGAAACTTCATAGGAATGGATAATTTAGAGGAATATGTAGAACTTACAAACAAAAGAATAGAAGCAATTTAGGGAGGAATTTAATTGACGTGTAGTAATGCAAAGCCATTTTTAAAATGGGCAGGAGGAAAAACACAGTTACTTGAACAATTTCAAAATTATTATCCTGAAACGTTAAAGAAGGGAATGGTAAAGAGATATATAGAACCTTTTTTAGGTGGAGGAGCAGTTTTTTTTGATCTTATTTCAAAATATGAATTTGAAGAAGTAATTCTAAATGATATTAATGAAGAGGTAATTTTAACTTATAATGTAATAAAGCAAAAAGTGCATGAACTTATAAATTTTTTATCACAGCTAGAAGAGCAGTATCTAGAAGTGGGCATTGAGGAACAAGAAGAAATATTTTATGAGCAAAGAGAAAAATTTAATGAAGAAAAGAGTACTATAGATTATTTAAATTATTCAGATGAGTGGATTTCTCATGCTGGAAGAATGATTTTTTTAAATAAAACTTGTTTTAACGGACTATATAGACAAAATAGAAAAGGAATGTATAATGTACCTTTTGGTAAAAGGAAAAAAGTAACTATATGTGATCAAAGTAATTTAATAGCAGTAAATAGAGTATTACAAGGGGTAAAATTAACAATAGGAGATTTTCAAGAACTATCAGATTATGTGGATGAAAATACGTTTATTTATATAGACCCTCCATATAGACCACTAAGCAATACTTCAAGTTTTAATGATTATTCAAAAGAACCTTTTAATGATGATAGCCAAATAAGATTAGCAGATTGGGTAAAATTATTGGATTCTAAAAAAGCTTTTTTTATGTTAAGTAACTCGGATCCAACAAATACAGATCCTGAGGATAAATTTTTTGAGAATTTGTATAAGAACTTTACTATCAATAAGGTAAAGGCAAGTAGAGCAATAAATAGTAAAGGTAGTGGCAGGGGCAAGGTAAATGAACTATTAATATTAAATTATAAAAGCGAATAGCATAGGAATAAGAAATTTTAAATGATTATTTTTAAAAAATTGTAATTTTTAAGCACCTTAAGGGTGCTTATTTTTTTGATTTTATATAGAAGTATGCAGTATAATAAAAGGTAGTTGTTAGTAAAAATGATATTAAATAGATTTATAGATTTAAAGAAGATAAAAATATTTATATTATAAATTATAAGGCATAAGGGAGAAAAATAAATATGAGTATGAATTATGAAAAAAATGCAGAAACGTTTAAATACCTTTTAGATACATTAAAAGATTCTATTAAAGGTTGGGATTATTTTGTTAATTGGGATAAGGTAAATAATAATGTAAGGGATATTGAAATACAGTTAAATATACTTAATTATTTAATTGGAAAAGAAAATATTTATGATGAAGCGAAATATTTAATTAAAAAACATCCAGAGGTTATTAATGCAATTCCTGTACTTATTGCATGTAGAGAAAAAGAGTTTGAAATAGTAACTTTTGATGCAAAAGGTAGTTCTAAAAGAAAAGAATATGCATTTAATAAATATAAATCATTAGATGAGGGTAAAATTAACGATATTGTTGAGTTTATGGATAAAGCCAAGATACTAGAGTTATTTGCAAATAAATCTATTAAGAATATAGTTGACTATGTATTTGGCATTGAAGTTGGATTAGATAGCAATGGAAGGAAGAATCGTTCAGGACATGCCATGGAAGATATTGTAGAGAAATTTATTTTAAAGGTTTGTGAAGAAAAAGGATTCTGTTATTTAAAAGAAGCTACTCCAAGTCACATAAAAAGTGAGTGGGGCTATAAAGTGACTGTAGATAAAACAGCAAGAAGATTTGATTTTGCTATAAATACTGGACATAAGCTTTATTTGGTAGAAACTAATTATTATGGTGGTGGTGGCTCTAAGCTTAAATCTACTGCCGGAGAATACAAAACACTTCAAGACATAGTAACACAGGATGGACATGAATTAATTTGGATAACGGATGGAAAAGGGTGGCTAACAGCTAATAGGCCATTGGAGGAGGCATTTTATCATAATAAGTATATAATTAATTTGACAATGTTACAAAATGGATTATTGAATGAGATATTAGAAGAAGATGAAGTAATTTAAATTTATGAAATAGCAGAAGTTTAGCGCTTAAAAATTTTTGGGGCGTGAGCCCGCTGATTTATAATGAATGATTGAGGGTTAGGTTAAAAACCATAAATTCTGATTTTTGCTGGAAATTTTAGAGAAAAAATTTGCATAATAAAAGCATCCTTTTTATAATAGTTTTTACTAGAAACCAACTTAAAAAGGATGCTGATAAAATGAGTAAAAGTTATTTAAAACAATTACTTACTTATATTAATAAGGTATACGATATAGGTGAAAAAATCAATAACTTAAAAGATAAAAGAATAAAATCTGATGTAAAAATTTCAACAATTACCTTCGTGGTGTTATTTGGATTTATGCTTCAGATAAGAAGTTTCAATAGATTAGAACATTGGCTTAAAAAAGGCAAGTTTAAAAAAGTAATACCTAAAAAAACTAAAATGCCACGCATTGATGCCGTTAGGCGCTCCTTAAGTGATTTTGATTTAGATGGATTAAAAGAAATTCATAAACATATAATAAAAACCATTGTAAAAAATAAAGTATTTAGAAATGGTACTATAGATAAATTAAAAGTAGTTGCCATA
>NZ_CABDWS010000108.1 GCF_901447495.1 Haloimpatiens lingqiaonensis | reverse complement strand
TTAAATATTCCTCCCAAGCATCATTATCTAATTTTTTATACATAAGTAAACCTCCCATTGATAATCTTTTACTTAAGTTTATCAATGAGAGGGTATGTTTTCTAGATACTTAATTTTTGACGCTTACGAAGTACCTCTTAATATTGGAGGTTACAAATTTAATCAAAAAACAAAAACCTATCCCGTTTTTATAAATTACAAAAAATCTCAGGATGTTGTAGATTCAATAAATTACGAAGATAGATTTCAATCCTCTTCTCAATTAATTGCACTATCAAAATCAGGAAGAACCGAAAATTCCGATGATGTTGTACAAGCATATAATGCTGAAAAAGATGGAGTTGAAATGAGTTTATTTGTTAGAAAGAATAAAGATGATAAAATATCAAAAGAATTTTATTTTATATTTCCTTAAGTTTTTCAATGACTAATAAATCCGCTGGTACCCAAGGAAGCTTGTCTATTTCCTCTAAGGTTATCCATTTAGCATCATTATGGGCGTTTAAATGCAATTCACCACCACATACATTGCATATAAAACAATGCATTGTAAGATGAAAACTTGAATAATCATAATAGACAGTAGTTAAATATTTATTTATACAGATATCTAACTCTAGTTCCTCTTTAATTTCACGCTGAAGAGCTTCTTCCTCCGTTTCTCCATTTTCTATTTTCCCACCTGGAAATTCCCAAAGGTTCTCAAATTCACCATAACCACGACGGGTAACAAATATTTTATCATGATTTTTTATAATCGCTGCCACTACTTCTATCTTCTTCATATGTATCTCCCCCCCAAATTTAAAATAATCAAATTTTTCCTTTGTATTATAGCACTGTAAGTAATTTGGTACAAGTGCCGGCCAACATCAAAACTCGCTTTCATATCTTTTGAAAAATTCATAATATGTACGCACATTTTCTAATTCTGTCCACTTTTTTACATCAACTGGATCTTCATCAAGATCATATATTTTTGCTCCGTGCATAGCAAGTAGAAATGGTGAATGCGTGGATATAATAAATTGGCAGCCTAAAAATCGTGCAGAGTCCTCAATAAATTTCATTAATTCCATCTGACGTTTTGGAGAAAGACTATTTTCAGGCTCATCCAGTATATATAATCCATTTCCATCAATTTTTTCAATAAAATATCGAAATGCACTTTCTCCATTTGAATATTCCCTCACATTATCCATCAATTCATTTCTCACAAACCGTGACTGTGTTTTACTTCTAGCTGTATTTACTTTTTTTAGTTGCTCGTAATCTGCTATAGACTTCATTTGGAAATGAGAATATTTCGCATCCAAATATTCTTCAAAAAGTTTTTCCCGTTTTTGGTCAATCCCTTCGTTGAGGTTACGTATATTCAACATATAATCAAATACATCATCACTTGTTATAATCCTACTATTTTTAGGAATATCCTCTTCAATCTCCATATCACACATATTGACATAGTCCTGATAGAAATTAGATTTATTATAGACAGCCTGTCGAGTGATTCCTATTTTTTCTGCTATCACATTTAATGCCGTTGATTTTCCTGAACCATTTCCACCATATAAAATGGTAACTGGCTCAAAATCAATTCTTTCAAAACCATGTTTTGATAATATTTTAAATGGATAAAACGAATCGTAACACATCCTTTTCTCCTGTATTAAAAAATCAAATTCCATACCATCATTTGGAAACATAAAAGCATTTAAATAAACCATTATCATCTTCCTTATCATAAAATTATATAAATATCTTCGCATCATAATCTGTTTCATTATCTATTTCTAATAAAATATCAACTGTTGGCTAACACTCAAACCTTCAACTGCACTAATTTTGTTCCATTTATTATTCCCCCAAATTTCTCCTACTCTTAAAATTATCTACCTAAATTTTTTACTTGTTATTTCTATAATAAACTTACAGAACATATTCCATACCATATAGTTCTGCTAACTACTCTTCATATTGTTCTGCAATAAATTATTCTGCAATAAGCGTGGTTTATCCTGCTTTTAATATCCTATGACTTTCACTAAAAACAAATAATTCCTTATTAAAATCTTTTTCTTTAGGAATATTTCAGATTAGCTGGGCGCACTCTCATGGTATTCTATCTTTGTCGCATCTAATACGACATTCTCCTTATTATGCAATACGACATCTGCGTTCTCCATAATAAATACAAGTAAATAAATAAAAATTTAAGCATATTTATACTAATTTCTAATCACTAATTTTTAAATAATTACTACTACAATTAACTACCACCAGGGAAATCAAATGTAACAATTCACCCTAGGAAGTAAAAATATAAAAATTTTACTTGTACTTAGGTGCAACAAATAAATTCTTTAACTCTACTCTAGAATAAAAATGCAGAGGTTTTTATTGTGCCAATCCTATAAAAATTTCTAAAATTTAAGTGGAATTTTATTCAAAAGTGCATATCTAGTTATTAGAAGGACAAGCCTTAAACTTACACTTAACGTCCCTAGGTTGTAACCCATGTTATGAAACATTTAAAACTCTAAAAAGTATAACCTATGTCATGTAGCATGCCACTTAAGCTTTAATAAAATAACTGGAGGTACTGAATATGAACTTTATATCGATTGATTCCGAAATTTTAAATACTAATATAGATGGACAGGCTTTAAAACTATACTGTCTATTAGAAAGCTACTGTTATGGAGATAAAAATGATTGTTTTCCATCTCAAAACACTCTAGCTGCTAGAATGCATAAAAGCATAAGAACAATACAAAGATACCTAAAAACTCTAAAAGATCTAGGCCTTGTTATAATAAAAAGACGTGGCTCTACTAGTAATCTATACATATTGCCAAAGAAGCTTAATAAAAAAGTGCAAGAAACTGCTCAAAAGGTACAAGAAAAATGCACCGCTGTTAAAGCTGCATTGAAAACTAAAAAAAGTGCTGATTCTAATAAAATCACCACTAGCAATGATAACTATAAAAACCACAAAAACTACAAAAAAAGCTATAAATCCAATACCTTCAACGACTATACTCAAAGGACATATGATTTTAATAAGCTCGAGCAGGCATTGTTAGGGAATGCTTGTTATGAGTATGATGAGGTTTTGAAATAGATTGAATTATTAGTAAAATTTACACTCCTGGGGTAAACCAAAAAAAGGCTGAAGTGAAACGGAAGACTTTTTCTGGTTGCTAACCACTTGTTGCAATAGCGGCTAACTATGTTCCAACTTCTAATCCCAGGAATTTATCGTCCTTTCCAAATTGCACGATTTCGTGGCTAACAGTTTCAGCAATTTGCTTATGGTCTGATACCTTGTTTGTCTACACTTAACTTATTACATCGCCATAATAAGCCCAAGACTAACTAATGACTGGTTGCTACCTATCTTTTATACTGTATTCTATAATACAGCTTGTAAATTTTGCGAAATATTATTTATCTGGATTATTTTGCTTTTCTAAAATAATTCTTTTTCCAATCAAATCAACTGATGCAACCTTATATCCTGCTGCAAGTATCGTGTTTGGCATTGTATGTGTCGGTGATGGCTGCCAATAAGCAGCATAGGTATATGCAGATTTGCATAACTCTGTTCCAATTATACTTTCTATTTCAGCAAAGGTTAATTCAATCTCCACCTTGTTGGATGATTTCAAATAGTCTTTCAATGTACCAAACTTTTCAGTGCTTTGCTCTTCTTCATCAAGTTCTCCAACCTTGCCAAGAGCGTTACATAATTCATCGAATTTATCAATCATCCATGCAAAGAGTTCTAACTGCTTATTAGGATTAAAAATCTCGCACTCATGCTTATAAACTATTCGCTTTGCAGTACTGCCTTTTTTACTTGAATACCAATCAAACTTTCCACCAAACACAGACTCTATCTCGGACTTCTTCCCCTCTAACCTTGAGAAAGCATTACCATCAAATGCATATATAACAAGTGATAAATACTTACCATAGGTTAATGTGAATTCAAGCATAAAATCCGCATCGGAAACAGGAATATCATACCAATTTTGCGGAGCAGGCTTTCTTAATGCAATATCGTCTGCACGGCCTTCATTATTACAATATTCTACAAAACGTGTCCAGAACTTCATCTGCTGTGTACCAAGTTGGGTGTCTGCATTTACAGTGACCGTTTTTACACCATCTGAAACTCCTGATGTTTCTGGCTCGTCCTTCTCTTCTGGTAAAGGTGATGGTATCTCTCTTCCATCAACAGCAATGGAAACATAAATCAGCTTATTCATTTGCTCATCTGTAAAGCTAAACTGCCAGCGATTCTCCATAAACTCCAGAAGCATTTTGCTACGCTTATGTATTCTTTCAGCTGTCCAGTCTGTTTCTTTTGAAACTTCAATTTCGGAATGGGATCCGTTTTGATATCCTCTTCTTCCAGTAGATTTAGAAGTTTTCTTATCTTCAAAGCTATCATTCTGCAAAGCTGAGTTAATGCTTTGCGATAACGGTAATAAGTTTCCTAACGCACATGACAACAACTCAATTTCCTCATCATCAAACTGTCTGAACTGATTTCTCCAATAATACTTACTTGGTGTCTGTGGAAGAATATGTTCAATAGACACTTTGTCTTTTTCTGTTTTTGTGAACATCTCCCAGCTAACCTTATCAATATTATTTTTCTTTGCTAGTTGAAATTCATATTCGTACAAAAAGTACTTTATAGAGTTCCAATAATAGAAGCCACCCATATTATCAAAATGCTTTTCAATCTTTGTAACAAAGTTAGGTATAGCATATTCGATATTAGCATTGGTAGTTTCGTTAATATCATCAATTAAATCATCAATATCCATTTGTTTCAGATAAATGCTGCGAGTAGCACGATAATATTCACTACTCCTAAAGGTTGCATTAAAATACCCCATTCTGAAGCAAATGAACAAGAATCTTTCGATTGCTGCAAATGCCTCAATTCGCTTTTCTACCTTCAAGTCCCTGCGGCTAATAATTACCATTACAAGAGGTCTGAAATGACCAATACCAATGCGATTCAAACGATCAACCCATACTTTTTCATCTGCCGTCAAATTATTACTCTGCATAGGGAAAAAAGTGTCATACCAGTATTTTGCCATATCTTTTAAGCTGTTAACATAGTTGGAAATCTCGCTTGGCTCTAATTTAGAAATCTCCACTACTTCTGGCTCAATATCATCTTCAGTTTCAATTTCAATTTCAGCATCATACTCAATGTCATCTGAAACCTCTTTTGTTGTATCTCCGACAACTACGGTTTTCTTTTCAAAAATGTTCTTTGCAGAGAACTTATTTAAAAGAAAATGAATGTAGTCATCTCCTTTTCTACGGGAATATGCAAAATAACTAATCCAATGTGCCCTTAAAAATTCATCATCAGAAAGAGGTGTCTTTTCATTTCTACCAAGCTGATAATATACCTCTTTCCATGCATCATTTATTTGCTTTCTAAGGTTTGCTTTATCCATCTCATCGAATTTTTCATCTGAATAAAGCGTGGTCAAATATATCAATCTGTTTTTTAGAAGTTCCAAATTCGTTAGTTTTTTTCCACGATTATTCATCGTTTCAAAGGCCACAAATACATCATAATCATCATCAATCTCATGAATGTTAAACATCAACCTTAATGTCAGTTTGAGATACAGGTTACTTATGCCTTCCAATTTTTCACTTAAATAAAGAGCGGACAAATTCTCTCTAAAGAATGATTTTGCATACTTCAAATTTTTCGTATAATAAGTTTCGTTGACCGTACCAGAATACGGCTCATTAAACACCCTATATCTGAGATAGTCAGCACTAGGGTTATCCACTTCATAACCGAACAGATATGTAGTAATCTGGTTATTTGGAGGTCTATGTTGAGAAATATATTTTGCCACAATATCTTTTAAGGTATCATAGCCAAGAACTATTTCTTCATCCGATTTTTCAGTGTTTTCTTCCAAAGAACGTGTAAACTCAACTATCTCATTTAGGAGAATGATGAATGTAGTAAGACGTTGCTGCCCGTCAACAATATGGCAAGCCTTAAAGCCCTTATCCACCATCCACAAATCGCTGCCCCAGGTTTTGGTTTCACTGGGTTTCAGTGTTTTCAAAGATAACAAACCCGTGTAATGATACCTGCTATCTTGTAAATTTACTAAATCATCCCAAAAGTCAGCAAGTTGCGATTGCTGCCACGCATATCCACGCTGATAGTCCGGTATTCTGAACAATCTATTTTGAAATAATAATGCTATCGGTTGCAATTCATTAGCCATTCCACTACACCTCGTCACTATAAAAACTATTCTTATATTTCATCAGAGTATCTTCAACCTCACTCCAAATGGTTACTGTATCTCCATCATCTTCAAAAACCTTACCATAACTCTTAGGTCCATCAATCTTCATCTGAGAATAATTATTTTTAAAGGTAGGTACATATAATTCCGGCACGTTTTTATCACTGCAAAGATGTTCCATTGCATCAATTGTCGCACGACCCGTGGCAGCAACCGCCTCAAAATATGCTCTGATGATTTTATGATTATACTGTGTTGGTTTCAATGCCCAAACAGGTATACGCTGAATAGCCTTTCCATAATAATCGTTACTTTCATCTGCTGTTTTCCTTGCTGCAGCCTTTGGATTATAATCCTGGGATGCCTTTTCAAATGTCTTAGCAATATACCATCTCATGCAGGTTTCTATCGCATCATTTTCTGCGTCTTTTGTCAGATTCATTGCAATGCAAAACTTTTCGTACACATCTTCATCTATAGAAACAGTTATATTCATATATATCTTTACACCTCCGTACTCTTTTTCTCTGTATCCAGTATAATACTTTTATTAGTATTTGTAAATACTAATAAACTAATTTGTATCCACTAATCACCAATGCACAAAAAACACCTTGCCGAATTATTACCAGCAAACATAAACTTCCAGTTTATGTCACGACCTCTGGCAGGTTGTGCGAAAATCCATAATTTATGGTATAATTTAATATATAAGTATTAAATTTCTATTAAGGGGTTGTTGCAATGAATTATATTTATGGTGATGATAGAAAACAAACAAAAATTGAAATAATGGAAGACTATGTTGATAACGATAGTGAAGTAAGAATTATTGATAAAATAATTGATGTTATGGATATAGAAAGTATGGGTTTCAAAGTTGGAAATAACGATGAAGTGGGACGACCTAAATTCAATCCAAAAGATTTATTGAAATTATACGTTTATGGATATTTTTACGGAATAAGATCATCACGTAAATTAGCAAAGCAATGCCTTATTAATAGGGAAGTTATTTGGTTAATTAAAGGTATTAAACCTAAGTATAGAGTTATTGCAGATTTTAGAAAAGAAAATGTTGAAGCTCTTGAAAATATTTTTAAAAAGTTTTTTAATTACTGTATTGAGCTGGGCTTATATGGTAAAGAACTAATTGTTATAGATGGTACTAAAGTAGAGGCTTCCGCATCTAAGAGAAAAAATTACAGCTTAAATAAGCTATCTAAAATGAAGGAAATAACTCAAAATAAAATTGAAGAATATA
>NZ_CABDWS010000107.1 GCF_901447495.1 Haloimpatiens lingqiaonensis | reverse complement strand
TTTCTTAAATCCGTATAACCGCAGGCAAGATAGACTTTTTCTACCTTATCTATATTTAACATTTTAGAATTAACTCCTTAATTATTGCTGTTATTAAAGTAGCTTCGCTAACAGGAATAAGGATATTGGCATTGCCTACATTAATTTTTACTTCTTTTAATGTAGATTTATTTTCTTCTTTAATATTATCAACTTTACTATTCAAAGAAATAGCTTGAAAAACAGGTTCTTTACTTTCAGTTAATTTTTTCACTCTTTTTTTATGGTAATAAAATTGACTCTTACTAAGGTTATTTTCAGCACAGAAATCTTTCACTGTTATTGTATCTTTAACAGAGTTAAATTTATTTAAATATTCTTCCCAAGCATCATTATCTAATTTTTTATACATAAGTAAACCCCCTATTGATAATCTTTTACTTAAGTTTATCAATGGGAGGGTATGTTTTCTAGATACTTAATTTTTGACGCTTACTTTTATCAGCAAAGGAAGTTTATGAGTTGCTTATGATAGCCATAGATGAGGAACATCTTCTTAAGGGACTAGGCAATATAAATGACTCAGTTTTCGCTAGAACATTCTCAAGTGAAACTGTTGCAGCTGCAATTTATAAACACAGGAAGGAAAAGTTCATATCCGAAAGCGATATTCAAAAGGCTTTTAATACTGTTTTGAAATTTTATAATGAAGACCATGATGTTAGAGGGTATATAGAAGGTAAAGGTTGGGCTCACGGGGCTGCCCATGGTGCTGATGCCTTGGATGAATTTGCTAGATGCGAAGAAATTGGATATCAGGGATTAAAATTAATATTAGATGCAATCTACAAAAAAGTGAATGTAAATCATTATGGATACATTCACTTTGAGGACGAACGTATGATTACAGTTGTTAAAGCTATATTAGAAAGAAAAATTATACCTACAAAAGAAATGGAAGAGTGGATTAAAAACTTTAATAAAATGGAGAAAACAGGTAGATATCCGGAGGATTTAGTTATTCAATTCAATGTAAATGTTTTCTTGAAAAGTTTATATTTTAGATTGATTAATAAACCGGAGTATGAACAAATCACGAATACAATTAGAGAGGTATTAAAGGGAATAAGTCGATTTAACGAGTGCTAATACTGAAAGATTACTGAAAAATTGAGGAAAATTGTGGAAGAAGCAAATGGGTGGCGACTAGTACAAATTGTAATTCCACCAAATGAAAAGAAGGGTGTCATGGCTGCATATGCTTATCAGATAATTTTTGAAAAGGAGAAAAAAGAGTAGAAGCAAATTTTTAATTGACAAATAGAATAATATGGTATACAATACTTTTATTGAATGAATACAATGAAAATTATAAAAATTTATAAAATTAAGGAAGAGGGATTAGGTGAAATGTTAAAGTTGTTCTAATATCAAAATGAATTAACTAATATCAATTTAACTGAATTAAAATAACTTAAATGCACATTAAGTTATTTTTAGTTTTAACTAAATTAATAGTAGTTTTAACTAATTTAATCATGTCAAGTTTAAGTTATCTGTAGTCCAATTTAGTTAATTAAAATATGCGTTAAATTATTCATAATCTTAATAATTTTGCTTACTAATTTATTTATAACATGGATGAATTGGCTTATTAGTGGAGCAAATAAAAAAGATTGATTTATAGATATGTTAAGAACAACAACAGTTATAATCCTAAAATCTGTTAAAAACATTGATTTAATACCTTATATTTTATAAACATATTTTATAATAGACATCTTATAAATATATTTTATAAAAGGTTTGTAATGACATTTTATCTAGAATGTTTTACCTAAAGTATAAAATGTTCTGCCTAAGATATTTTGTAAACATGCTTTATAAGGATATTTAATGTTAGTAATTTACAATATTAGGGATTTATGCTGTGCTGTTTTAACGGTACAGCTTTTTTATTTGTATTGGTAGGTAAATTTTATGTATTGGTAGGTGAATTTTATAATATGATAAGAGAATTTCATTATATTATAAATAACTTGGTTTATCATATTATATGATTGGGTAATTTTCTGCATTATAAACAGAGCTCTTAGCTTCAGATGGAGTTTTACTCCAACTGAAGGTTAGAGATCGTTATCCAGGGTAAAAAAATGGGGACGGTTAACAAATTTTGAACAAAAATATTTACAGGAAAGAAGGAAATGCAGACGGTTAACAAGAAAAAAGAAAGAAAAAAGAAATGGGGACGGTTAACAAGAAATAGCTAAGTTTTTACTTGAAAATAAAGAAGTATATGAAGAAAAAATAAAGAAGTAAGTACAAGATCAAGAAAAACAGCTAAGTTTTTTACTGATAGATAAGAGATAAAAACAAAAATTAAGAGGGTGATTAACAAGAAGTAATTGAATTTTGATCAAAAATAAATAAAAAGAAGACGGGGGACGGTTAAGAAAAAATAATTAAATTTATACTTAAAAATATATTAAAAAAGGTATATTAAAAAACAAAAGAATAGGGACAGTTAACAAATTTTGAACAAAAATATTTACTGAATTTATAGATTATGGATGTAGTGTGAAGAAAATACAGGATTTGTGATACCAAAAATAATGATAAGTGGAAAGTTTTTAAATAAATTAATAATAGCGGTAATTTTAAATTATTTTAATAGCCGAATAATTACACATAGGGGGCATTACAATGAGATACAAAGATATTACAAATAAAATAGATAAATACCTAGAATTATATACAAAATTATGGGCTTTTAGTGGTTCTATTGCAGCGATAAAAGATGGGGAGATAATTTTTAAAAAAGCTTACGGATATGCAAATATTGAACATAAGGTTAAAAATGCCACAGACACTAAATATAGAATATGGTCAATTACAAAACAATTTACAGCTGCAGCTATTTTAATTCTTGAAGAAAGAGGACTGTTAAGAGTAGAGGATAGCTTGAAAAAATATTTTCCTGAGTGGAGTAATTTAAATTCTAAAATAACTATTCATCATTTACTAACTCATACTTCTGGAATTTTTAATTATTCAAATCTACCAGATTCACACAAAGTCTTTCAGAGGATTCCTCATGAAAAAGCTGATTTGATCAACATGTTTACAAGTGAGCCTTTGGATTTTGAACCTGGTACACAGTGGAATTACAGCAATACGGGATATTATCTTCTAGGGCTACTTATTGAAAAATTATCAGGAAAGGCATATAGTGAATTTTTAAATGAAAATATTTTTTCGCCATTGGGTATGTTTAATACAGGGATAGATGATGATAAAAATATTATTGAAAATAAAGCATCAGGATATTATTTAAATGGCAATAACTTAATTCATTGCAACTATATTAATATGGATTTGATGCTTTCATCAGGAGGCATGTACTCAACAGTTGAAGATTTATTGATATGGGACCAAGCTCTAAATAATGATAAGTTATTAAGCAAAAGATCCATTGAAAAAATGAATACTCAATATAAAGATAACTATGGCTATGGGGTTGCAATAGACATGAATGGTAATAGAAGGGTTGTACATCATAATGGTGGGTGCGAAGGTTTCTTGTGTGAAATTCATAGATATGTTGATGATGACTTTGCTGTTGTGGTTTTGAGTAATTATGGATTTACAGCTGTAAATAAACTATGTAAAATCATTGCAGATATTGCTTTTGGGGAAAAATATGATATGCCTGTAAAACCGGATATTGTACCTTTGAACCCCGAGTTATTACAAAGTTATTTAGGAATATATGAAGAAGATGATTTCAAGCTAGAACTGAAAAAGGAAGAAGAGGGACTATCTTTAATAATTGATGATGAGTATGCTTTGCCTGTCTATCCAATTAGTGAGAATGTTTTACACCATACATGGATAGATGAGGATTACACCTTCACAAAGGATGATGAAGGACAAGTATATCTTTGGGGAATTAAAAAAAGTATGGGGACGGTTAACAAGAAATAGCTAAGTTTTTACTTGAAAATAAAGAAGTATATGAGAAAAAACAAAGAAGTAAAGAAGTAAAAAAGTAAAAAAGTATGGGGACGGTTAACAAGAAATAGCTAAGTTTTTACTTGAAAATAAAGAAGTATATGAAGAAAAAATAAAGAAGTAAGTGCAAGATCAAGAAAAATAGCTAAATTTTTTACTGATAGATAAGAGATAAAAACAAAAATTAAGAGGGTGATTAACAAGAAGTAATTGAATTTTGATCAAAAATAAATAAAAAGAAGACGGGGGACGGTTAAGAAAAAATAATTAAATTTATACTTAAAAAAGGTATATTAAAAAACAAAAAAATAGGGACAGTTAACAATAATTTATTAAAAGGTTAAAAGAAAAAATAGGGATAGTTAACAATAATTTAGTTATTTGTTAATAAAGAATATATTAAGAAAAGGGGTATATTTTATGTTAGATGCTATGGAATTTTATAAAGAGGAAAACAAAAAGGTTTTAGACAGCTATAAGAAGGGACTTTTAGATATTAAGAATATGTGTACAAGCACAGATAAGTATGAAGAAGCTAAAGAACTTAAAGAATACTACAAGTTTTTAAATCATACTGGTAAATTTCTTCTAAAGATTGCTGAATTTGAAGAAAATCTAAATGATGAGTATTTTGAAACAAAGAGTTTTCAAGAGTTAAAAGAAGAAAATAATGGTTTTTATGTTGAACTTTTAGGAGAAAATTATAAAACAAGCTATGCTAATCCAACCTATGCTATTAAAGTGTTTGGAGATCATATAGGACAGCTTATGTCAGCCTTTTATGCTAGTTGCAGAGGGTCTATATCTTATGCGTACAAGCACAGAATATTTAATATGGATAAAATTAACAATATTCTATTAAGAGTATTTGAAAGTGTTAAAAATAAAAAAGCTAGTTATGAGGAATTGAAAGCTATAATGTATCCTATAGATGCAGAGTGGATTTTCAAGAATGAAAAATATTTAAGACGTGAAAGAATGGACAAGAACTTTGGGTTCTATTTAAGTACCATATTAGAGAAGGATTTAAGTGATTCAAGGTATTTATTTAGATTGGACAAGTATATAAGTGACAATGAAGTAAGTACAGCAAAATTTTTATCAAATTATCCAAAGGAAAAGATAGAAACTTTATCAAAAACAACAGTGGATGCATTTATAAGAGGTTTTGTGGTTGAAAATAAAAATAGAGGAAATAGAAATGGTGTGCAAATAATCTACACAGCAGGCCAAGAAGTTATTATAAGACAACTTATAAAAGATTTTAAAAAGGCAGGATTTGATTCAACAATAGCTATAGTGGATTCATCAGAAGCTAATAAGCAGTATAATTATGATCATAGATTTGACAATGCTATATATTTAAATGAAGAATATATACAAATAAAAGAGTCCATGATGGAGAAGGCTTTTGAATTTAACAAAGACATTTTTAGTGTACAAGCAGGTCCTATGGTTTTCGAAAGCTTTGGGGAGGTACCATTTTCACCAGAAAATAAGAAAGAATGCCTTAAATTATCAAAAGATCAACAGGATTTAGTGCAAAAACACAAAAATAAGATTAATCAATTATTTGATAAATTTGAGCCGGAAGAAAATACAAGTTTTAGCATAATTGCTTTCCCAACTGCTGAAATTGGGGATAAATTTGAAGAAATTTTTAATGATGTTTTTAAAATAAATATGATGGATAACAATGTTTATGAAGGCATCCAGCAGAAGATAATTGATGCTCTTGATGAAGGGGAATGCGTTCATGTTAAGGGGAAAGGGGGCAACCAAACAGACATAAAGGTTAAATTGCAAAAACTTAAGGACAAAAGCAAGGAAACTAATTTTGTAAATTGTGTGGCAGATGTAAATATTCCATTAGGAGAGGTTTTCACTTCACCACAGCTTAAGGGAACCAATGGCGTTCTTCATTTAGAAGATACTTATCTTGGCCTTAAATATAAGGATTTAAAGTTAACATTCAAAGATGGATATGTAAGTGATTATACTTGTGGTAATTTTGAAAATGAAGAGGACAATAAGGCATATGTTAAGGAAAATTTATTGCAGCTTAACGATACTCTACCTTTAGGAGAATTCGCTATCGGAACTAATACAGAGGCATATGTGATGGCTGAAAAATATGGCATTATAGAAAAACTTCCAGTGCTTATTATTGAAAAAATGGGTCCACACTTTGCCATAGGTGACACATGTTTTGGTTTTGCCGAAGATTTGCCTGTTTATAATATGTTAGACAAAAAAGAGATAATAGCAAGAGACAATGAAAAGTCAATTTTAAGAAAAGAGGATATAAATAAAGCCTATACTAATGTTCATACAGATATTACTCTTCCATATGAAGGCATAGAATTTATTTCTGTTGTTACAGAAAAAGGCGAGTATATTGACATTATAAGAGATGGAAGATTTGTATTAAAGGGTACCGAGAAGCTAAACGAAGCGTTTTAGTAGGGGACGGTTAACAACTAATTAGCAGTAGAAGAGAGTAAAAAGTATGGGGACGGTTAACAATTATTAGCTAAGATTGATAGCGAAAAGTTGTTAACCGTCCCCTTGTTTTCGCCCTTGTTTTCCCTTGTTTTCTCCCCTTGTTTTCCTTGTTTTGCCTCGATTAATCTTAGCCTGATTAATGATTAATGATTAATGTTAACCGTCCCCTTAGTTTTCCTTAGTTTTTCTTAGTCCTATCTTAGATTTTTTTAAATTTCTAAATTTTAAAATTTCAGTTTAGAAATGAAAAACAAGTGATATAATTTTCATATTGTTATAGTAGTAATGTTTTATATACTACATAAAGGAAGGAAGTGACCAATTAGTGCTTTAATGTGTAATTTAAATAAATAGTTATAATTTAAATATATAACTTAAATATATAACTTAAATATATAACTTAAATATATAACTTAAATATATAATTTAAATATATAACTATAATAAAAATACACATTCTCACTAAAGATAAAATATGAAAATAAAGAATATAAAGGGAAACACATTTTGCATTGATACAGGAATGACATATATACCTTTTTATAAAATTAATGATAAAGAGATTATTATGTTAGATTCAGGATGGTCAAAGGGAGAAAGGGAAGGCATAGAAGAGCTTCTTGAAAAGAATAATTTTAAGGTAGTTGGCATAATATGCAGTCATTTTCATTTAGACCATGTAGGAAATAATGCATATCTTAAGGAAAAATACAACTGTATTATAGCTATGCCAGCCTATGAAGCATTTGTTTGCAGCTCTACAGTTAATTTGAAGCTTTATTACAGCAGCCAAACGTTATCAGATGTTACAGAGCATTACGGAAATTCTGTTTGTAAAACGGATATTATGATTTTGGATAATCAAGATAGCGTATGTATTCAAGGTATTAAATTCAATATATTTCATACACCAGGACACAGCCCTGCACACATATGCATTATTACCCCAGATGATGTTGCATATTTAGGGGATTCGCTAATAAGCTATGAAGTTATGGAGGGGGCTAAAATGCCTTATGCTTATATACTTTTAGAGGATTTAAAAAGCAAAATAAGACTTCATGGCTTAAAATGTAGCAAATATGTAGTAGCGCACAAAGGTATTTATGATGATATTATAAAACTTATAATTGATAATATTAAGTTCTATATGGGCAGAGCAAGGGGCGTATATTCTGTTATAGACGGCTCTATGACAATGGAGGATATTCTAAAGGCATGCATTAAAAAGTTTGATATTAGTGTAAAGACCAAATATAAGTATAATTTAATGGAAAGAATGCTAAGATCATATGTGGATTATTTGTGTGAAATAGGAGTTATAAAGTTAGAGATGGAGAATGGATTTCTTAAATATTCAAAAATGGGGACGGTTAACAACTTTTAGGCGCAGAAGATGTAGAGAAATTAGAAATTGAAATTATAATTGGCTATTTAATAAATGTTGTGCAAAGTACCTATAAAATATAGTAGTCACTTTGCATATTTTACCAATATGTCTTGAAAAGATCTTTTAGGCGTCAGCCTGCCAAATTATAGTTATATTAAAAATGAA
>NZ_CABDWS010000106.1 GCF_901447495.1 Haloimpatiens lingqiaonensis | reverse complement strand
CCTCGTATAATAAGTTTATAGCAGTCATTTAACTGACTATAAACTTATTTATTTTTATATTTTAGTATAGATAAGAAAGTATCTATGTTTTTCTGTGGGGATTCTCCCAATTCCATAGTTGCTGTCTATTCTACTTTCCAATCTGTACAGATTTCATTTAACTGTTTATAAAGGAATTTCCTAATGTTAAAATAGTCCTAACGGAACTTTAGCAAAGGTTACTGCTTTTTTCCTCCTGCAAAACTTATTGTTATTGCCTTTTTTTAAGCTCGTAAAAACAATAATTATTTTTTCTTATTGACTTTTATTATTGATTTTTATTATTAACTTTTATTATTGATTTTTCTTAGCTGGACTTAATATATTCCTTACTAAATATAAAAAAACTTCCGTCCTAAAACATTAGAACGAAAGCTACTTCCGCGTTACCACCTAAATTGGTTAATTAAACTTAACCCACTCATTATCTCTATATGGGGAGACCCCCTAAACCTACTACGCAATAAGGCTTTCAGTTTAAGCTCCAGAGCTTCTTTCTATAGAATCAAATATTAGGCTTGCACCCTCCCTAACTCGCTTTAAATTAATTTCTATATACTCTTCTCCTTCAATGCATTTATCAATATTATTATTTTCAAAATATAGTACTATTATACCTATACCGCTGATTATTGTAAATAGTATAGCTATATTTTTATTAATCAATCCAAAATTAGCTTTTGTTTATTTATTTTTTTACTAGCTGTAATGTAAAAAACGCCATAGATTCAAACATTAAAACTAAAAAGACTATCAAAAATATAGGTGATAGTTTTTTTCCAGTGGTTGAGTGTTGTACATATTTCAAGCATTGCTAACACTTATTAAAAGAATACTTACTGCCTATGATTTATACATGGTTTGCGTTAAAATTTTCTAATAAAATCTTTAATTAATAGAGGAAAAATACTATACTTAATAGTATTATAGTATTTAATGCCACCTATTAAACCCTTACATCCTCCGAGATAAACAACGGAAGTTTTACGGGTTTCTTAATAAATATGAAAAATTAGAGAGGTTTTTATATGAGAAAAAAAGATATACTTGAATTAAAAAAACGTTTAAAAAAAGATCATTGCACCTTCACTAAACTGTGTGGTTGCTATGTTAATGGTGAAAAAAATATTATTTTAAATTTTAGAGAAAGCTTTTTAAATTTAGATGAGGATGAGTACTTTAAGTATTTAGAAATTGCTAAAAAAGTTCTCTCTGGAACTATTGGCAATAATATTTTAGAACTTAATTTTCCACTAAATGAGAATCTTGAAAATGAAAAACAACTTTCTCTTATTAAGCTTAAAAGAAGTCAATTAAAAGATGATGCCTTGCTTCAAGATTTTTATAAATCTATTATAGATAACTATGATTATACTGGTAATTTTTTAATACTAGTTTTTCATGATGCTTATGATGTTATTACTAAAACTAATGATAATGCTAAGATAGATGAGTCTGAAGAAGTTTATGAGTATATTTTATGTGCAATATGTCCTGTTTCACTTTCAGATCCTGGGCTTAGATATTTTGAAGAAGAAAAGAAAATAAAGGCACGTATTAGAGATTGGGTGGTTAATGTTCCTACCCTTGGCTTTGTGTTTCCTGCTTTTATTGATCGTAGTTCAGACGTTAACGCTATTATGTACTACACTAAAAATGCAAAGGATCCACATCCTGAATTAATGGAAAATGCTTTAGGTTGTTCTTCAAAACAAACTGCAACTATACAAAAGGAAACTTTCCAAGCAATTATTAAAGATCATATTAGTACTGATGAAAAAGAAGCTGAGAAAACTTTTATGGAAATACAAGAAAACCTAAATAGTATGATAGATGAATACAATGAAATGTATGGTGATACAGATGCCGAACCTATAACCTTAACACAAAAGGAGATACAAAATCTTCTAATAGAAAGCGGAGTTCCTGAAGAAGTTACTACTAAAATTGAAAAATCTTATGTAGAAAGCTTTGGTGAAGACCTGCCTTTAGCCGATAATTTAATTGACCAAAAGGCACTTAAGGCCAATGCTCAAAGAAAAAAGGAAGAACAGCTTGAAAAGCAAGTAGAAATACTTCAAACTAGACTTAAAGAAGTTAAACAAGAGGCAGCTGTAGATAATGAGGATGTCTTGTCTACAGAAATTAATGATGATAATGTGGTATCAGAAGAAGCTGACGATACAAATTCAGAAGATAATAAAGTTACTTCTGACTATGACGTTATACTTCAAGTAAAACCTGAAAAAATACCTCAAATAAAATCTCAAATAATTGATGGTCAAAAATGCATAGTTATTCCTATTAATGAGGATGAACAAGCTACAGTTAATGGCCTGGATGATTTGGTTTAAATTATATAAACTTCACTTATTTATGGTACGGTTCTCCGTAACTACTCCAAGTGAAGTTTTTCCATTTTATTCTTGTGTATATATTCTACATAAATATGGTATAATTCTAAAGTAATATTTTGAAATCCGTAGTAGGATGGCTGCGGAGGTTTTGAACATTTTATCCTCCTTGGACTATTGGTGAATATATCATCATAGTTAGGGGGGGTGGTATTGGATATGCTAGAATTAACTATAAAAAGCTTTGTTACTATTTATATCATTAAATTAGTTTTAAAACATAATCTTTTTATTTCTAAGTTAATTATCAAGATTAAATTTCTTGGTATTCATATAGAACTTAATGGCAAAGAGAAAAAGCACCCATCCGACCAAGAATAGTGCTTAACTCTTAATTAAATCTCTATTTAATTCATCCAATAGCCCTAAAACAAAATAAATGTTCTAAGGATTGCTTAGTGTTACCAGCACTAAGCCTTTCTTGCTAGAATTCTTAGAAATTTTATTTCTTTAGAATTCTGCACTCCTCAGCTCGCCTAAGTGAGTTTCTTATTTATATTATATCAAATTTTTATAAAAAATAAACCTAAATAATTGTTATATTTAAAAATGTCCGCCTTAGCAATATATAAATTAGCAGTAATATCAGATGCCTGGCCCTCCTTAGAAAATGTCTTTAAACAAGCAGGCTTAAGGGATTACTTTTCATCATTTGTCATATCTTCTCAAAAGGGGGGTGCAAAATCCCATAAATTAATATATAAAACATCATTCAAATTAAATGCTTTCTGTTTTTTCTCTTTTATCTTTTATTTTTACATATATATTATATAATAAATATAATAAATATATTAAGATAATATATTTTAGGAGGCTTTATTTTTTTATGAACAATAAACTAACTGAAGAAAATATGAAAAAATTAGAAGAAGAATTAGAATATAGAATGACTGTAAAGAGAGCTCAAATTGCAAAAGAAAAATTAGAAGCTGCTGCCCATGGTGATAGATCTGAAAACGCTGAGTATAAAGAAGCTTGTGCAAATTATAGAGAAAATGATAATAGAATTCAGTATTTAATGACTATGATTTCCACTGCAACTATAATAGATGAAAATGATGTGAATAAATCAATACTAGGAATTAATAGCAAGGCTAGAATTAAATTTGTAGAAGATGATTTTGAAGATGTTATAACATTAGTAACCACTATGGATTTGGATCCTGAAAATATGCATATAAGTATAGAATCAGATTTAGGCAAGGCCCTATCAGGCAAAAAAGCTGGAGATGTAGTTGAAGTTAATGCCCCCGGAGAAAAATATTCAGTAGAAGTATTAGAAATACTGTAATTTTTCATTTATAAGTCAGTATACATTTACGAACCTAGTAGGGATTTATGAGTTAGTATACATTTATGAGTCTAGCAGGCATTTACGAGTCCAGTAGGCATAACAATTAAGTTTGCCACTGGATTCTCTTTTAATTTTTTAGATATGTTTTACAATACTATTTTATATTTTCAGCAAATCCCTTATTTCTCCACTTTCCTTTTTTAAAGAAAATTGTAGTTATAATAGCTCCTAATGTCCATGAAACAAGCAGTGAAATAAATGTAGATTCAGGTCTTCCTGTAGGATATGCTGCACTTCTAGTAAGATAAGCAATTCCATAAGCCACAGGAACACGCACAATAACTGTAGTAATTAGTGAAATCCACATAGGTGTCATTGTATCCCCGGCACCTCTCATAACACCTGATAAACTTTGTGTTACAGCCATTGCAATATACCCAAAGGCTAGAATCTTCATCATATGCATGCTTAAGTCAACTAACTCTTTTGTATCTGTAAAAACTCCCATAAGGTATCTTCCAAAAATTAAAATTAAAATCGTTATGGTAGTGGACACTCCAACTGCAATCATGGTACCATCCTTAGTTCCTTGGTCAACTCTATCCATTTTTCTAGCTCCAATATTTTGTCCTGCATAGGTTGTCATAGCCGTTCCAAAAGTAAAATTAGGCATCATTGCAAATCCATCTACACGCATAACTATTACATTACACGCAATAACCATTTCTCCAAAACTATTAGTTAAGGATTGTACAACTATCATAGCAAGAGAAAATATTGCTTGAGTTAATCCTGATGGCAATCCTAGTTTTATAAGCTTAAGAGAATAGTCCTTTTCAACTTTCAACATTTTTAAATTTAAATCAAATACACTCCTCATTTTTGATAATTTAATAATACAAAGCACCGCTGATATTCCTTGAGCAACAACAGTTGCAATAGCAACTCCTGGAACTCCCAAACCCATACCTGCAACAAACCAAAGGTCCAATATAACATTTAAAATTGTAGAAATAATCAAAAACACAAGTGCAGATACAGAGTCACCTAGCCCACGAAGAACTCCTGCTAAAATGTTATAGTAAGCAAAGCCTGCAATACCTACGTAATAAATAATAAGGTATTTTGTACACCAATCAATTATAGAAGCTGGGGTTTTTAATAATAAAAGCAGTGGACGTGTAACCATAGGTCCTATAATCATTATTATTATAGAAGCAATGGCAGTAAGTGTCATGCAAACACCGATGGTATGAGATAATTGCTTGCGTTTTTTGGCCCCAAAATATTGTGCAACCATAATCCCTGCTCCTGTGGCAATTCCAACGAAAAGCACAAGCAGAAGGTTTAATATAGGAGCTGCACTTCCAACTGCAGCAAGAGCATTATCACCTACATATTTTCCTACAATAATAGAATCAGCTGTGTTATAAAGCTGCTGAGCTACGTTTCCAATTAGCATAGGTATAGAAAATTCAACAATTCTCTTCCATGGTGTGCCCTCAGTCATATCCTTTGCGGTAAATATTTTTAAAATCTTTTCCATACTTTTCTCCCTCCCTATTATTAATTATAACATAACTCTCAGCCAATAATTCTAAATTTCCTCAAAAACATCGATTATTCCTTTTTATACCTTATTTACCGCGTTTTTTCCACTATAGTGTTGTAAATTCATCGTAAAGCTTTATTTTGCACGGTTTAAGTAATCCTATTACTAGGGACGGTTAAGCTATTTTAGCTTAATTCATAGCTAAAATAGCTTAACCGTCCCTATTTTTTCATATTTTTTCAACCGTCCCTATTTTTTTATTTTATTTTTCATTCATAACTAAAACTTCTTAACCGTCCCCATTATTTTGGTGTATACTTAACAGTGGGGGGGAACAAGAATGAGACAAAAAAATGATTTTACTAAGGGAAGTGTTCCAAAACGCATATTAAGTCTTGCTTTACCTATGACTTTAGCGCAACTTATAAACATTCTTTATAATATTGTAGATCGTATGTATATTGGTAGAATTCCGGGAGCATCCACTTTAGCTCTTACGGGCATTGGTATTACACTTCCTATTATTACAATAATAATGGCTTTTGCTAATCTTTTTGGAATGGGTGGTGCTCCACTTTGTTCTATCGCTAGGGGTAGAGGCGATATTGAGGAAGCTGAAAAAATAATGGGAAACTCTTTTTCGCTTTTAATTATATTTGGTGCCGCGCTAACTATATTAGGATTAATTTTTAAGAAACCTCTGCTATTTCTTTTTGGTTCTAGCAGTTCTACATTTTCATATGCAAATGACTATATTACAATTTATTTAATTGGAAGCATATTTGTTATGATAAGCCTTGGCATGAACAGTTTTATTAATTGTCAAGGATTTGGACGGATAGGCATGATGACCATTTTGCTGGGTGCTATTACAAATATCATATTAGACCCTATTTTTATATTTTTATTGCATATGGGTGTTAAGGGTGCAGCATTAGCTACTGTAATATCTCAATTTTTATCCTGTTATTGGGTTTTAAAATTTTTAACTGGAAGAGATGCAATTCTTAGGCTTAAATATAAAAATTTCAAAATAAATTTGTCAATATTAAAGAGAATTGTTTTTCTTGGATTATCTAGTTTTATTATGGCTCTTACAAATAGTGTTGTACAAGTTGTTTGTAATATTACTTTACAAATTTACGGTGGCGATTTATATATAGGTATCATGACCATTATTAATTCTGTACGTGAAATCATTATGATGCCTGTACGGGGAATTACTAACGGTTCTCAACCAGTTCTAGGTTTTAATTACGGTGCAAAAGAATATGGTCGAGTTAGAAGCGGAATTAAATTTATGTCTGTAGTTTGCATAATTTATACATTTGCACTGTGGCTTATTTTAAGAACTTTTCCTGAATTTTTTATAAGAATATTTAATAATAATCCTGAACTAATCAAAAATGGTGTTCCTGCAATGAATATCTACTTTTTCGGTTTCTTTATGATGTCTTTACAATTTTCAGGGCAGTCTACTTACGTCGCCCTTGGAAAATCCAAGCAGGCAATATTCTTTTCACTGCTACGTAAAATAATTATCGTGGTTCCACTTACATTGATGCTACCTAAAATGTTTAATTTAGGCACTAATGGAGTATTCTTGGCCGAGCCAATTTCTAATTTCCTAGGTGGACTAGCTTGCTATATAACAATGCTGCTGACAGTTTGGCCACGCCTTAAAGAAAAGAAAGAGTGCTTAAATGAATCCAATATATCATAGTAAAGTGACTAGTTAATAATTCAACTTTCGCAGTTATAAAAATATATGGGGACAGTTAATTCCTTTTAGCAATGGAAATAATCAAAAATAATTGGGGACAGTTAACAACTTTTAGGCAATATTTTGATGAAAAGTTGTTAACTGTCCCCATTAACTACTCCTTACTTCTTACTTTTTACTTTTTACTTATTATTTACAACGATAATTGTATCCATACAATTGCCAAAATGTTTTTTCAGCAATATAATAGTCCTGGCACCATAGAAGGCCAATAATATATAACATTATTGTATGTACTATAATTGCATACCGTATATACATAACATTTATTATAGTAGGCCTAGTAATTTTATGGGAAAATATTAGCTATAAGCGGGGGGATTATATGAAAAATAAAAATTTAAAAATACTAAAATTATGTCAAACTGCATTATTTGCGGCATTATGCTTTGTATCATTTACTTTTCTTCAATTTAAAATTCCAGTACCAGGGGGAGATGCCACTTCATTGCACATAGGTAATGCATTTTGTGTATTAGCTGCTTTACTTCTTGGTGGATGGTATGGAGGATTGGCTGGAGCTATTGGAATGACCATAGCAGATTTATTGGATCCTGTATATATTTTAGTAGCACCAAAAACATTTGTATTGAAATTATGTATTGGTTTAATAACAGGATTGGTTGCTCATAAGTATGCCAAAATAAGCAAGAGCAATGATAAGGGTTATATATTTAAATGGAGCATTATCGCTTCAATTTGTGGACTAGGTTTTAATGTGATTTTCGATCCTGTAGTAGGATATTTCTATAAACAATATATTTTAGGACAACCTCAAAAGGCTGCGGCAATCCTAGCTAAATTAAGCGCATTTGCTACATTTTTTAATGCAGTTGTATCTGTAATACTAGTAGCTTTAATTTTCAATGCTACATTGCCACTTTTAAGGAAATCAGGCTTTTTATTGCCAATTGAAAAAACTGAGTAATAAATAATTATTTATTATATTTTATATGTAATAAAAAAACTTTTTATATTCTAAAAGAATAAAAGGGGACAGTTAACAACTT
>NZ_CABDWS010000105.1 GCF_901447495.1 Haloimpatiens lingqiaonensis | reverse complement strand
ATTTTATTCTTTTATCTTTTAAGTTATTGATTTTTTCACCTATATCGTATACCTTATTAATATAAGTAAGTAATTGTTTTAAATAACTTTTACTCATTTTATCAGCATCCTTTTTAAGTTGGTTTCTTGTCAAAACTATTATAAAAAGGATGCTTTTATTATGCAAATTTTTTCTCTAAAATTTCCAGCAAAAATCAGAATTTATGGTTTTTAACCTAACCCTCAATCATTCATTATAAATCAGCGGGCTCACGCCCCAAAAATTTTTAAGCGCTAAACTTCTGATAAATTCATACTTTTATTATGCCTAAATTGCTTATTTTAATTAAAAACTATATACCTAGCATTAACTTTGCAACAGAAAAGTATACTATAAGTGATGCTGCATCTACTATAGTAGTTATCAAAGGGCTTGCCATAATAGCAGGATCCAGTTTAAGTTTTTTAGCCAAAATTGGTAAAACAGCCCCTACTATTTTAGCTAAAATTACTGTAAATACAAGTGTTAAACAAACAGTTATAGATATATTTAAAGACACTCTTTCTATAAAATATAGTCTAAGGAAATTTATAAAAGATAAAATAACACCAACTATCAAACTTACCCTAAATTCCTTCCAAACTACCCTCAATGTATCCTTGGCTTTTATTTCTCCCAATGCAATACTTCTTATAACCAATGTTGCAGATTGTGAACCTGCATTTCCGCCAGTATCCATAAGCATAGGTATAAATGCAGTTAAAATAACAACAGATTGAAGTACATCCTCAAACCTTTTTATTATTCCTCCAGTAAAAGTTGCAGATACCATAAGTATAATAAGCCACATAAGTCTATTTTTAGCAAGTTTCCAAACTCCAGTATTTAAATACTCTTCTTCTGAAGGAGCCATAGCTGCCATTTTTTGAAAGTCTTCTGTATTTTCCTGTTCAATAACATCCACTATGTCATCTACTGTAATAATACCCGTAAGCCTACCTTCCAAATCTACTACTGGCACAGCTATCAAATCATATTTTTTAAATACATGTGCTACTTCTTCCTGATCATCATGGGTATGCACATACACTATATCCTTTTTCATAATATCTTTAATTGGTAAGCTATAATCACTTAAAATTAAATTTCTAAGAGATATTATACCTTCAAGTTTTCTTTCTTCCCCTATTACATAGCAGGTATATATGGTTTCTTTATTAACACCTGTAGCTTTTATGTGCTCTATAGCCTTAGCTACTGTCATATCTTTCTTTAAATCCACATATTCTATAGTCATAAGGCTTCCTGCTGAATTATCTGGGTAATTTAAAAATTCATTTATAAGCTTTCTTTCTTCCACATTAGAGTATTTTAAAATCTTTTTTACTACCTTTGCTGGCATTTCTTCTAAAAGGTCTATCATATCATCAAAGTAAATTTCATGCATTATATGCTCTAATTCCTTATCTGTAATAGATGATATTAACTTCTCTTGAAAATCGCTGCTAGTATAATTAAACACGTCTATAGCTAAATCCTTAGGCAAAGTTCTAAATAAAATTATAGCCTCGGGCACATCTAGCTGCTCCATTATTTCTCCAATATGAACTGAGTTAAGGTTTACTATCTGTTCTCTTACATCAGCATATTTCTTTTCCTTCATAAGTTCTAGTATTTTTTCTACATTTTTATTCACAGATACAGCTCCTTTTTAGAGCCATATCTCTATAGTTATGGCTCTTCTTATTTTATTTTTTATAATCCGATGCTGTCCAGGATCCGTTTCCATAACTATCACCTTCTCTTAAATAAATTTTAAAATATGATTTACAAAAAAATAAAACCTAGTCTCCTCCAACAGGGAACCCTAAGTTTCGTCTACATATTGCTTATATTAAAATTTTATCACATTAAATAACTATTATCAACTATAGCAATCTATAAAATAACTATTTTTATGAAATTATATATAATAAAAATAACATTAGTATATTAAATTATTGTCTGTATAATGTAAATGTTTATTTATAAAGTTAATTTTTATTGAAATTTTCTAATCAATCCTTTAGTCTATTAGTAAAGAGAATTAATTATGTAATTTTATAGGAGTGATACTTATGAAAATATATTCATGGAATGTAAATGGTTTAAGAGCCATTATGAAAAAAAATTTTTTAGAGTTTGTAAAAGAGTATAATCCTGATATACTTTGTATTCAAGAAACTAAACTTCAAGAAAAGGACTTAAATGACAACCTTAAAGATATAGAAGGATACTATTCATATTTTTCCTTTGCAGAAAAAAAAGGATATAGCGGAGTAGCTACTTATACTAAAAATCAGCCTATTTCCGTTAAACATGGCATAGGTATTGATGAGTTTGACAGTGAGGGAAGAATTTTAATTACAGAATTTCAAGAATTCACTCTTCTTAATATATACTTCCCTAATGGCCAAATGAATGAAGAAAGATTAGATTACAAAATGAGATTTTACGATGCTATTTTAGATTATTGTAATAAAGAGGTATCTAATGGTAAAAAACTTATTATATGCGGAGATTACAACACAGCTCATACCCCTATGGATATAAAAAATGCTAAAGCTAACGAAAAAACTTCTGGCTTTTTGCCTATGGAAAGAGCTTGGATAGATAAATTTATATCTAATGGTTACACAGATTCTTTTAGATATTTGAATCCTGAAGAAGTAAAATACTCCTGGTGGAGTTATAGGTTTAAAGCAAGAGAAAGAAATACCGGCTGGAGAATTGACTATCATTTTGTTTCAAATAATTTATTAAATAATATAAAAAATGCTGAAATATTAAATGAAGTAATGGGTTCAGATCACTGCCCTATAACTATAGAATTATAAACCTTATTAATAACTCCATAGACATGACATATAAAAAAGGGGCTGTGGTATTAAAAAATTTACATACCATATATTGTTCTAAAGATTTAAATCTAGCACAATATATGGCAGCATTTATTCTTAGTGCCACAACCCCTTTTTAACAATATTTATTTTAGTGTTTTAAATTCATATCCAAGTGATTTTAAATGATTAATTATTTCCTGTAGTGATTTAGCCGTGTTTTCCTTTCCGTAAGTGTCGTGCATTAATACAACCAATCTATCTGGCTTATAGTTTTCAGTAACTTCTCTCTTTACCCGAGCTGCTAATTGTTCTGGAGTTCTTCTTTTTCCTTCCGCATCTCCAGATAAAGCATTCCAATCTACATAGGCATAATTATTATCATTCATTATTTTATCTACAGCTTCTGTTCCCTTCCATGACATATGTCCTCCAGGAAATCTTATTACCCTAGTATGAAAATCTTCATCTAAAACTGATTTCATTATTCTTTCATTTTGCTTTATTTCATTCATAAAATTATTAGCATTTACAAATCTTCCTGGGTACAAATGTTTATAATTGTGAGAGTATGTATGATTGGCAATAGCATGTCCTTCTTTTACAGTTTCTTTTAATATTTCTTTAGCCCTATCAGAACCCTCTAAAGAATTACCCACTATAAAAAATGTTGCTTTTATATTATTTTCTTTTAACGTATTCAATATTTTAGGTGTAACTGTTGTAGAAGGCCCATCATCAAAAGTTAAAAATGCTATTTTCTTTCCGTCCACATGCGCTTTACCACTTTTTAGGTCACCCTCTATCTTTTTTGCATCATAGGTGTATTTATCCCCTTCTATTGTTACATTTGCTCCTTTAACTATATCCTCTGGATTTGGTTTTTTAATTTCTTTCTGTTTTACTTCCTCTTCTTTCAAATATTTCTTTTTTTCATTTATATTCTTTGTTTCTTTCTTGTTATCCTCTTTCTTTGATAAAACTTGTACATTTGATTTTTTATGATTTTTATTTAAAAGAGTTTTAGTGAAATAAATCCCTGTAGCTACTATTATAATTGCACTAACTCCCAATATAATTCTTCTTCTTCTAAATTTTTTATTATTCTTTAGTCTTGTTCTACCAACTCTCATTTAACCTGCCTCCTATAACTTGTCCTTATGCTATATATATTATACTACTTCCAGTTCTAATTTGTTACAAAAGTCTATAATTCGGTTAAAATTTGGTTACATCCATAATTTTTATACTTTATTTTTTAAATAAAATCATAAATAACAGCTTTTCATACAAGCTACTGAAAATATAAAAATACACCTCAAAAGTTAGACATATAGAAATATGATTTTCTAACTTTTAAGGTGCACTTCAATTATGTTAACACTATTTCTTTATCATCTTTATTTTTCTTCTTTACCAAAAGCATTTGTATACATTTGCTTTATTTCACTTATTAATGGATATCTAGGATTAGCTCCTGTACATTGATCATCAAAAGCCTGCTCTGACATATCATCCAATGTAGCATAGAATTTCTCTTCTGAAACTCCTGCTTCCTTTATGGACATTGGAATATTAATTTTAGCTTTTAATTCATCTATTGCTTTTGTCAATAACACTACTTTTTCATCTGCTGTTTTTCCACCTAAGACTAAGTAATCAGCAATTCTTGCATATCTTTCCTTAGCATTTGGATATTTGTATTGTGGGAAAGCTGCTTGTTTTCTCGGAGCATCTACTGCATTAAATTTTATAACTTCATTTATTAACAATGCATTAGCAATTCCATGTGGTACATGATGTGCTGCCCCTAGTTTATGTGCCATAGAATGGCATACACCTAAAAATGCATTTGCAAATGCCATGCCTGCAATAGTTGAAGCATGGGCCATTTTTTCTCTAGCTTCCACATTAGTTGTTCCTTCATTATATGCAAGTGGTAAATATTCAAATATTAATCTTATAGCCTCCAAAGCCATTCCATTAGTATAATCTGATGCAAGTATTGATACATAAGCTTCTATAGCATGAGTTAATGCATCTATACCTGATGCTGCTGTTAAGCCTTTTGGCATTCCCATCATAAGTTCAGCATCTACAATTGCCATATCTGGAGTCAATTCATAGTCAGCAAGTGGATATTTAATTCCTGTCTGTTCATCAGTTATAACTGCAAATGGAGTAACTTCTGAACCTGTTCCTGCTGATGTAGCAACACATACAAGAGATGCTTTTTCTCCCATAGTAGGAAACTTATAAATTCTCTTTCTTATATCCATAAATCTCATAGCTAAGTCTTCAAATCTTACTTCTGGATGCTCGTATAGTACCCACATAATCTTAGCAGCATCCATTGCTGATCCACCGCCAAGAGCTATTATAGTGTCTGGGTTGTAGCTTAGCATTTCCTTGGCACCCTTTTTAGCTGCTGCAAGTGTTGGATCTGGTTCCACATCTGTGAATATTTTATAATCAACACCTATTTCATCAAGTACTGATGTAACTTTAGATACATATCCTAATTCATAAAGAACTTTATCTGTTACTATAAATGCTTTTTTCTTGTTTAAATCCTTTAATTCTTTTAATGACACTCCAAGACTGCCATATTTGAAATAAACTTTTTCTGGAACTCTAAACCAAAGCATATTTTCTCTCCTCTCAGCTACTGTCTTTATATTCAATAAGTGTTTAGGTCCAACATTCTCTGATACAGAGTTTCCGCCCCATGAACCGCAGCCTAGAGTTAAAGATGGTGCTAATTTAAAGTTGTATATATCTCCTATAGCCCCTTGTGATGAAGGCATATTTATTATAGTTCTACCAGTTTTCATTGCCACACTGAATTTTTCTACTTTTTCTTTTCCTTTAGCTGTATCCACATATAATGAAGAAGTATGTCCAAATCCACCTAATTCTACAAGTCTTTCTGCTTTCTTTAGTGCTTCATCAAAGTTTTTAGCCTTGTACATTCCAAGTACTGGTGATAATTTTTCATGTGAAAATGCTTCTTCTAACTCTACAGACTGTACCTCTCCTATAAGAACTTTTGCGTTTTCTGGCACAGTAACTCCTGCCATCTCAGCTATCTTATATGCTGGCTGACCAACTATATTTGCATTTAAGTTTCCATTTATTAATATTACTTTTCTTACCTTATCTACTTCGTCTCCCTTAAGTATGTATGCTCCTCTATCTGCAAACTCTTTTCTAACTTTATTGTACACTGATTCAACTGCTATAACTGATTGCTCAGATGCACAAATTACTCCATTGTCGAATGTTTTTGAAAGAAGTATAGAATTGACTGCCATCTTTATGTCCGCAGTTTCATCTATTATAGCTGGGGTATTACCTGCCCCAACTCCTATGGCTGGTTTTCCTGAAGAATAAGCAGCTTTAACCATTCCTGGACCACCTGTAGCTAGTGTTATATCAGCTTCCTTCATTACAACCTGTGAAAGTTCAATTGAAGGTTCATCAATCCATCCAATTATTCCTTCTGGTGCCCCTGCTTTAACTGCTGCATCTAGTACAATCTTTGCAGCTTCTATAGTTGAATTCTTTGCTCTTGGGTGTGGTGAGAAGATTATACCATTTCTTGTCTTTAGTGCTATTAGTGCCTTAAATATTGCTGTAGATGTAGGATTAGTTGTTGGAACTACTGCTGCAATAACTCCTATTGGTTCTGCAATTTTAGTTATTCCAAAAGCATTGTCTTTTTCTATAGCTCCACAAGTTTTTTCATCCTTGTATTTATTGTATATATATTCTGAAGCAAAATGATTTTTAATTACTTTATCTTCTACAATGCCCATTCCAGTTTCTTCTACTGCCATTTTAGCAAGTTTAATTCTATTAATATTTGCTGCCATAGCTGCAGCTCTAAATATTTCATCTACTTTTTCTTGATTTAATTTAGAAAATTCCTTTTGAGCTTTTTTCACTTCTGCCATCTTTTGCATTAATTCTTCAACATTGGTTACCTTCATTAATAAACACCTCTTTCAAAACATTCTTTAAATTATGTTAATTTAAAATATTTTCTCTAGACATATTATTTTTTACAATCTAATTATCTAACATTGTTTGTTAAATGTCAATCATACTTTAATAATTTTTTTGCATTTTTTTATATAGTTTAATCATTTTTTTGCTTCTTTATATACGTAAATTAATTATATATTCATTGTAAACATTTACTTGAATTTAAATGACCACCCTTTTAAATCAAGCTTATCTGCATAAAACTATAGGCGTTTATTGTTAATTATCATTTTACTTTGCTATGCATTTACTTCAATAAATAAAAGAGTGAACTTGTTATTTTTTTAACACTTCCACTCTTTTATTTATTATTTTATTTAGTTTTGTTCATTTTTAGTTTAATATTCTACTTATTTTAAAGACTACAAACTCTAATTGTTTTATATTCTTGCACGTTTCCTTGCTCTATTGCAAAATTTACTTCTACATTATTGCTTTCAATTGAAAAAAGATTTGTAAAAAAGCTCTTAATAGCATTCCAAATTTTACTGAAGAACCCTTGTGTTTCTTCACTATTTAATTTATCTTTTAAACTTTTAGCTACTCCATTTAACTGATCTTTCAATTGCTTAAAATCTAAATTCAAACCATTTATTTTTTTCATTAAAGTAGTTATACTTTTAATATCTTCCTCACTAAATTTTTGTCCATAATTGTTTGTTATGTTTACTACTATTTTTTCTATTTCCTCTTCAGTTTTAGGTTTTTTCTTAATTACATCTTTTTTAACTTCATTTATTAATTTAGCAGCTTCATCTTTTCCAATTTTATCACCCAATTTACCAGTTACAACCAGTTCTTCATTAGCTACCTTTTTCTTGTTTTCATCAATTTTTTTACCACCACTACTATTTTCAAATCCTTTCAATATACCTGTAAGCGCTGCTGTACCTGACACTTTAAATGGAGCTCCTACTTTAACATTAGCATTTTTTATACCTGCTGTTATCAATGCATTTTTTATCATACTCTCTGTAACCCAAGATATATTATTAACTGAAATATTCAATCCATCCTTACTAGTAGGTTCCACATAAGAACAAGATATGGCTTTAGTACCTATTTGCTCTTTAGATGCCGCCTCTCCTAAATATTTAACCTCTTCCTCATTGGTAACTTCTATTACATTTGCGTCATCTTTATTAACACCAAAATATTTAAGCATGTCCTCCTTTTGTTTTGCACTTAAATCAGCTCCTAAAGTCACGACTTTAAAGGAATCCGCATAGGCATTTCTTGTTGAAACACCTGATATTATAGACATTGCCATTACTGCTGCTAATAATCTACCTATAATTCTTTTAGCTTTCATTTTAATCTTTAGGGAGAAAATTTATTAATGTAAATATATATCTCCCTAAGTTTCACCTCCTTCTATAATCATTAACTTTAGTTCTGCAAAATAAAAAGTCAAATTGGTAATGCTACCAAAAAATAAATATGGCACACCGACGGTTTCCGTGATATATAAAAGTTATTACTCAATTAATCACACGGGAGGTTGTCAGTAT
>NZ_CABDWS010000104.1 GCF_901447495.1 Haloimpatiens lingqiaonensis | reverse complement strand
AGCGAAAGCTTAGAGAATCTTATGCCTTGGAATGATAAGATTCCTGAAAATATGAAAATTAAAGATAAAAAATAAATTAATCCTAGTAAAGCATATTCTTGCCTTACTAGGATATTTTAATACTATTTTGGGAATTATTAAAGGTGCTAAAACTTTGACGCTTACCTATCTTTTGAGTATATTCCTTCTTCCTCTATACTATCAATTAAATAAATAATTTTTTCAGAATCTATATTTTTTGAATTCTGAATTAAATATTCTTTTATACTTTGTTTACACATATAACTAATAATTGCTCTTGGAGTATAAAAACTACCTGTAGTTTTTCTTTCCTCTGAATTTATCATATTTTCAAATATTCTTCCTAATAATTCTGGATCAACAGCTACATCTGCATCATATCCTAAATCTTCTCTTACCGTAAAATTATATTTTTCTAATAAATTTTCAAGAATTTCTTTAAACACATTATTTTCTATACTTATTTTTGTACCAACCTCATACTTAGGATGTCTTTCAAATAATCCACCATTTAAATATGGAATTCCTTGATACTGAGAATCACATATTATATCTGTCTGTGATTCAAAATTTTCATATAACTTTTTAGCTTTTTCACTTCTATTTTTTATCATACCTTCATCTATTGGTGTATTTAAACAATCAAAGAACAAAGGTTCCAGTATTTCGCTAAAATAGTTTAATTGTGGTTTTGAATTTATACAATACTTGTACCTATCAAATAAAAAATCTCTTTTTCCATTAAGCCACTTTTTCTTTTGAATAAAATATAAAAATACTAGTCTACTTGCTAAGAGAACAGCATAATTTCTCCTATCTTGTTTATCTTTAAGTCCATGTACATGCTTTTCAATATTGTCAATTTCTCTTTTAAATTCAGCAAAAAATTTCTTGGTAACTTCTTCTATATCAAATGCTTTTCTGTACTCTAACTCTATATCCAGATCATCTATAACTTTTTTATTTTTAATACCTATTGAATATAAAATATTCAAATCAGTCCTCGTAAAACGACTGTCTTCAATATTAAGTCTTCTTATCTTTAATTTCCCTTTTTCTTCCTTGTAATAATGTAAAAATGTTATTGCACTATATGATTTATTGGAAAAAATCAATAAATTATATTCAAATGGGTTACTATTATATAATTTACTTGCAACCTTATTCATTGTGTCCGTTTTTATAACTTCCATTTCAAAAAGCCATAGTTTAAAATCTAACGTATTACTTAAAACATGGATATTTTTAATTTCATCAATACCATCTAGTTTTATTTTTGATTTATCATAATTAAAATATGGATTATTTTCATATCCCAACTCTTCTGTAAATAATTCAAGTAAATCTTCCTTATTATTTATATGTAAATTCATTAATATCACCTTCAACTTTTATATTTTATATATTTAATATTACCATAACAAAGAACCTTAATAAATACATGGATTACTGTCAATGGTAAAATAAAGGGGCTTTTACATTAAGGAATTTATATACAATATATTGTTTTATGAATTTAAATCTATCACAAGATAACATAGTATTTGTGTATGATGCAACAGCCCCTATTACTATAAATGTAACATTATTTTGGAGTGTAATACTTATTAAAAAAGATAATTTAATAAAAGATCTAATGAAAATAATATCCAAACTTAATAACTCCACCGCAATAGTTTAAAAGACCAAAGGACTTCCCCCTTGGTCTTTTAAATACTATTTAAATGTTTCCTTCAATCCTTTGGCAATAATATATGCCATAGCACTAATAAAATCTAAATCTGCTTCGTATTCTAATATATTAATTCCTTTAGGTGCTACTAAACCTTTAATACAAATATCTCCAACTTCCCCCAAATTATTACCATTGCCAATACCTGCTTGCAGTGGTTTATTACTTATAGTAATTTCTCCTATATCTTCACGCGCACCAACAGCAGCGTCAACTACAATTATTGTACTATTAGGATAATAATTACTTGTTTTTGTTATTTTTTGTTAAATTTAATCCATGAATAGGATTAACCATGCTACCATAAACAGGAATATTAAATTCTTTATCTTCCTTCAAAATTGAACCCACAAATGGTCCCAAACAATCAACCAGGTTAGTTCTATTGGTACCTATACATACTATAATAATATCCTTTTCTGTATAATCTTTTAAGAAATCTACAATCTTCATATATGTATCTTTAGGTATATACTTGTTTTGTGAAGACTCCCTTAATTTCATGTGGAATTTATTATATAAAAAACTTAATATCATAATAACTCTCACTTTCCTTTTCTAATCTTATATTTTTAGGCTAGATAATATAAACTAATAATCCAGTCCTTACTTTAAAACTCATTAATCTTATATATACTATTATACATAAAAATATAAAATTTACTTCCATAAATGCATTTTTACTACATGCTTATTTTACTAGCGTGGTATACTTTTTAACATGTTCTTTCCTATCATTTTAAGTATATATTAGTAACTTCTGTTCGATGATGCCCTAGCTCCTCAGAAACTTTTCTTTTGGCTTCGCTTTCAATATATTTTTCTGATGCTTCTATAAAACTAAGTTGGGCAAACGTATGTCTATTTCCATGCATAGTTAGATTAACTTTTGGTGCAGATTTTCTATCTTTTTCTAACATTTTTCTAGCCGAATTTCTATCTATCCTATCTATTTCCTGAAATTTTTCCCTATGATTTGTAATCCAATTTTGTATACTTCTTTTAACCATATGGGTTTTATCTCCTATGCCTATAAAAATTCGTTCTGAGCTTTTAGCATTAGCTAATATATATTTTAGAATTTCCCTATCTTGAACTTTTACTTCTACTTCTCTTGGATTTTTCCCTTTTGTATTTTCTAAATATAAAAACCCACTTAAAATAGCTTCTTTTACTTGGTAGTTTGTTAAAACCACAGCTTCTTCCAATCGGCAACCAAATTTAAAACTTAGCAAAATAGCTTTAACCACATCTATTCTACCCATTTCTTTTGCCAATGCTATTGCTCTTTCTATTTCTTCTTGGCTCCAGGCTCTTTTTGTCCCCCTAGTTATTCTTTTTTCTAAATTAAGTTTTTTGTTTGTAGGAATAATGTTTTTTCCTTCTGCTAAATTGTAAAAAAATCTTATTGCAGATAACTCCAATTTTATTGTACCGGGAGCATAATCTATACTACGCATATACTCTACATACATATAAATATGTTTTACTTTTATATTTTTAAATTTTTTTATATTTGTATTTTCCCCTAACCATATGCAAAAACGATAACAAGCATCCTTATACCTGTACCTAGTTTTAATACTTTTCATATTATTTTTTTTAAAAAGTTTATCTATTTGCGTTGTTAAATTTTTACTTTTTCCATTCATATATAAATCTCCTTTCCAATTATAAATATCAATTTTCATTTATTTCCATTTTTCTAATTACATTTTTTAAAATTAATAATATATATTTTTTTAGCTACATTTTTTATAAGTACAAATATTTATTTTTATCTATTCTTTTTTTATTTAAAAAAGAACATAGCTATAGCAGTAACTTATTAATGCTATTTCTTGCGTTTTCCTAAAAGCCATATTGCCTATAACCTTGTAACAACTAGCTTAATCGGTTATCTGGGTGCTCCGTATCTATATTAATATTTAATTTTAATTAGCTTAGTAATAATGCTTAAAACATATATTTATATGTTAATAAAGCTACGCAAAAGCATAATCTTTTATGCTGTGGATACAAAATCCCTACCCAAGTAATTACTTAGGAACAATTGCTTATAATTTCTGCTTTAAGTGCAGAAGCAAAATGCTAAGAAACTTTTTAAAAAGCTCTTTTTAGAGTTGCCAAAATACTAGCATACGCTCCAAACGTATCTGGTAAACTCGCGTTCCTCATATTTTATAAATTAACTATTTTTTAGCTTAAAATAAGCCATAATTATTTTTTTCTAATTAATTATTATACCGTTTTAGAAAATCAAATAATTTTTTATTAAATATTTTATTAAATTTCTAAGCTTTAAAAAAGTAATACCACATCGGTATTACCTTTTGATGAAAAAAGTTAATATAACACTTATAAATACTAGCTTTATGCAGTAAAACCATATTGTATTACTTTTTTATTGTAAAATTGCTTGTTAGACCAAGAACATCAAGGCTTGTAGCAGTAATACTAAAATGGCTTTCTTTTTTGTAATTTTAGTATTAATTTATATAACAAATTGCTGAAAATATATTATATAAAATAAAATTAGTAAAACTTTTTATAATATTAGTTACTTTTTTCTAAAACGCAATAATAATAATTCGTTATTATTATTACGAGGAGGATAAACTATATGAAAAAAATGGATTCAAATACAAATTTCACAGAAATACAAACTGTAATTAAATCTATTAGGGATAATAAAATATTACTAGTTACAAATACAGAAAATGATGCTAATATCCTAAATACACTATTAGAAGAAAATAATATGTATTGGGCTACAACAGATACAATTATTAGAGAATTGCCTTATATAGATACCTGCAAAATGTATATATTCCAATATAAAACTGAAGAAAAAAATATACAAGATTTAAAAAATATAGTATATGAGTCTTGTAAAATTTTTAAAATTATAAATTTAACACAACTAAATAATTTTAATACTGATAAAGATATTAATAATTGGTTAAACAATGGACATACGATAGAAGAATTAATACAGTTTTTTAATAGGAGTCTAGATTTAAAAAACAAAGATCTATTACAACAAAATGCCTTTGGAATATATAAATATGTACAAAAAAAAGATGCTGAAACAAAAAAAATATACATTACAAACTTTACCATATTGAAATCTAGTAGAATTATTCTGGTAGATAAACAGCAAGAAGGAATAAAACTAATATTAAAATCTTCAAGCGGGGAAATTTTTGAACGAACTGGCGAAGTTAGCGTTTTTCATGATGTAAAAACATTTAAAAATTTTTTAGGAAGCATGGACATAACTTTCAAAGGTGGATTACAAGATTTAACAAACTTAAAAATATGGATAAATAATTACTTTACTTTTAATATAGAAGAAATTCATGATGGAATTAAATTTATAAATAAAAATAATACACTAATGCTAGTAACAAATAATGGAGCTATTTGTTCTAACGGAATAGATACTACGATAAAAAGTGTAGCTGGGGTAGATATAAATATTAACAACCTAGAATTTATTACTGCATTAAATATGAAAGAACTATTTCAACATTTATTTAATTTTACTTCTAAGGAAAAAGTTCTATGTATATTAGGTACTGTAGTAAATAATTTATGTATAGTGCAAAGTAAAAATTTAAAAATTAAAGGTCACCATCTGCTTATTGTAGGGGAAAGTGGAAGTGGTAAAAGTACAATATTAAAAAGTATAATAGGAGCTATACTAAATTATCCCGACGAAGAAATAAAAAGTATTGGTTTAATTACTAATTTTGCACTTATAAAGACAATTTCGCAAGGAAATTACCCTGTTCTATTCGATGAATACAAGCCTACACTCCTAGATAAATATAAAAATGAAAAGCTATCTGAAATTTTTAGAAATAGCTACGATAGAGCAACTGTATCTAGGGGAAATAAAAATCTTGATAATAGAAATTTTGTTTTAAATAGGCCAATAATTTTAGCAGGAGAAGAAAGTTATAAAAATTCAGAAACAGCTTTAATGGAAAGATCCTGCATAGTTTATTTATCTAAACAGGAAAGAACAAAAGAACAAGAATTTAGCATGAGCTGGTTACAAAAAAATGAAATATTGCTTAATAACTTAGGCGTAAGTCTTATAAATACAATTTTAAATTTAAACGTTTGTGAATATAATCATTTAAGAGAGACTTTAAAACAAAATTTTATATCTCTAAAAGATAGAGTGTTAAATACAGCTATTAACATTGCTACAGGCATAGAAGTATTAAATATACTATTAAAAAATTTAGGTTTAAATGAAATAAAAAATTACACTGATTTAATAACAAAAAATATAAAATTAGAAATATTGGAAGAACGTGAAAATTCCCTATCACAAGTAGAACAAATGCTAATACTATATAATCAGCTTATAGAAGATGCACGAGCTGAAAATGTAAATGAAGTAATAAAAATTAAAGATTCTAATATTTATATAAAAACATCTGAAATGATTAATCAGATTTCAGAATTTAATAAAAAAATAGGAGCTGATATAATTATCTTAAAACTTAAGGATTTTAAAAAACAGGCTAAAAAATCCAACTATATAATAGATACAAAATATTTGCACTTCGATACAGATTCTGGAAGAAAAACCATTAGATATGATTTATATGACAGTAAAAAACTACAAAAATTAAACTTAAATTCCATAGCTCCAAAAGATGTATTAGAAATAGTAGACCTTAATGATACTATGCCATTTTAAAAGTTTAGAAACATAATGTCCATTTAAAGTTATAAATTGTGCCAAATTTGTGCCTACTAAAATGCTTAATCTTACAACATTATGTTATATATAAATTAATTTTGGCACAATGGCACAGTACTTATAAAAATATAATATACTGAAAGTGTTATATAATAATCTTTTATTCAGTATTATATAAATTTTATACTGTGCCATTGTGCCACTTACAATATACCTTATATTTTTTAATTTTACAAACATAAACCAATCGCTCAGCTACCATTTACTACCTAATGACCTATATCCCCAACAACGGGGTCTCCTTGTTACTAGGTTCCACAAATATGTTTGCCTCATCTATCTCAGGCAGCTCACTGCATATGCTTTCATAATAATCTTTATTTGTCACCACATATATATTTTCCTTACTAACCAATGGTTTAATTCTATCCACAGTATTCCTTAGAAAACTTTTATTATTTATTACTTTCAAAAACTGCTTTGGATTGTTACTTCTTGATAAAGGGTATAATCGCGTTCCTTTTCCACCTGCCATAATTAATGCGTATAGCACAATTCTTCTCTCCAACAATTGCTATGCTTTATAATATGAAAAGCTGGTTATATATGTGATTATACTAATTTTCTTTTTTAACTTCTTTTACAAACTCCCATTTTATTCCTCCATCTTTGGATTGATACAAGGCTTTACAATTACCGTTATAATCCCCATCTGCTCCTTGTCCAATTAGAATATTGAGGACTCCATCCTGCTTATAAGGCATAGCTGGAAAATCAAAGGGCTTTATCTTTGCGCCATTATCTAAAATCACTTCATGTTCTGGAATTGCTATCTTTTTATAGGATTTACCTCCATCCTCTGTACGGTATAAATCTGCATTAGAACCCCCACTATGGGACAAACCTAAAAATCCAAGTTTATCATCTATAAAAGTTATTCCCGCTGCTCCACCGCTCATGCCATTAAAGGGATCAGTATTTATTACTGTCCAAGTTTTTCCTCCATCAACGGTGCTACTTAAAGAATAAAATCTGCTGCCTAAGGCTGCTCCTGTAATATCTAAACGATAACCAACTTCCTTGGATAAATAAAATTGTTGATCATTATTTTTTGGCTTTTGTGAACTATTTTCATTGTTTTTCCCTTTAGGAGGCGTTGTTGACTTACTCCACTGTGCATTGGATTTTAAATTATATCTAACAGGAGTGTAACTCTGCTCTTTTCCCGGTACAAACACAGACACAGTATATCCTATTATTTCAGAATTAGCATTGGTTAATGGCTTCTTATTTCCATCTGTATCAACATTAACAATTCCATCTGTATTAAATCCCCAGCTTCTTTTTCCATAATAAACTATTCCGTACCTATTTTCATTCCACTTACTTACTGTGTCCTCAATAGAAATAACCTTAACGGTACTAATTAATGGTTCTAAAAGCTTATCCTCACTATAATCAGCATTTACTATTCTGTTTAACTCTACTTTAATATCTTTAGATTTATTCTTATCATAATAAATTAAGTAAGTCTTTTCTTTGCCCTTATCATTTTTTCCATAAACAAATGTTTCAAAGGATGTAATTGTTCCATCTGAATCAAAATTAAGCTTAAAACCATTGGATATGTATAATTTTTTTGGTAAGGTATATTTTTCGCTAATATCATTAAAAATACCTTCAACTCCATCTTTATATATATTATTATGTTCAAATTTCACTGACCTTTTGTTTTTCAAATCATCTATAACCCATGAAAGCTTGCCATTATAATTTATTGCACTATTATAAATCTTTGCCCCATAAACTAATGTTATGGCCACGATAGTTATAATGGAAATATACCTCCATGTTCTTTTGTAAGCTAAGCCTTCAGGCTCCTCTTCATTTTTTATCTTTTTTACAATTCTTATTGCAGTAACTACAATTACAGCCATAAAAAATACTACACATGCTAATATAATAGAAGTATTTCGATTCATTCTTCCAAATTTACACAGTAAAGATAATTCATAACAAAAAAGCCAGTATGCAATTATCAATATGGGATTGGTTACTAATGATATAAATAGTCTTTTTATAGTTTTTTTAAACATTCCCCATCACTCCGTTAGTTTGTATTGCTTATAATTGTTATTCAAATATATCCCTTAAATTTATTTTTAAATCTGGGAAAGCCGTGCTTGTGTATTCATCATCATTTTTGTATACATCTGATATTACAT
>NZ_CABDWS010000103.1 GCF_901447495.1 Haloimpatiens lingqiaonensis | reverse complement strand
TATGGCAACTACTTTTAATTTATCTATAGTACCATTTCTAAATACTTTATTTTTTACAATGGTTTTTATTATATGTTTATGAATTTCTTTTAATCCATCTAAATCAAAATCACTTAAGGAGCGCCTAACGGCATCAATGCGTGGCATTTTAGTTTTTTTAGGTATTACTTTTTTAAACTTGCCTTTTTTAAGCCAATGTTCTAATCTATTGAAACTTCTTATCTGAAGCATAAATCCAAATAACACCACGAAGGTAATTGTTGAAATTTTTACATCAGATTTTATTCTTTTATCTTTTAAGTTATTGATTTTTTCACCTATATCGTATACCTTATTAATATAAGTAAGTAATTGTTTTAAATAACTTTTACTCATTTTATCAGCATCCTTTTTAAGTTGGTTTCTTGTCAAAACTATTATAAAAAGGATGCTTTTATTATGCAAATTTTTTTTCTAAAATTTCCAGCAAAAATCAGAATTTATGGTTTTTAACCTAACCCTCAATCATTCATTATAAATCAGCGGGCTCACGCCCCAAAAATTTTTAAGCGCTAAACTTCTGTTAAATAATGTAAAAAAATTAGTGGATGAAATAGATAAAGAAGCTTTAATATCAATATCAGAAGCAGAAGAAATCAAAGGAAGAGGCTTCCTAAAGCCTGCACTATAAGAATATGTTGCGAAGTAAGTGCATAGGAAAAATCTGATTTTAATTCCGTGATAAATGTGAAATTTTGGACTTGAACAATACGCCAAGAACTTCTAATATTTGTCCATTTAAAGCCCCTAAAGTTTTCAAACTCACTCGTGCCTCGCTCAGGCAATGAAAACTTCTTAACGGTGCTTTAAATGGACAAATAAAGAAGTTCTAAGGCTAGTTCAATAGTCCTAAATTTCACATTTATCACTCCATTAAAATCAGATTTTTCAGTTACAGAGTACTTACTTCGTGGGGGGAGAGCCTACTAAATGAGGATTTTCCGCCGCTTTGCTATGGAAAATCTTTAATTGAATATGAAGAATGGTATAGTAAGAAAAGATATAACTGTTTCATTAAATGAAGTGGTTATATCTTTTCTTTTAGGGCTTAAAAAATCTTTTATTGGCGATAGCCAGCGAAAATATAGAAATATTAAATATTAAATATCAAATATCAAATAATGTTGAAATTCCTATGGAATTTCTTAAATTAGAATTTGTGGAAGAAGTAAGAATTAAGTAAGAGGTAAAAAAATCAAAAGTTGAGCACTTAAAAAATTTTTTTTGGCGTAGCCCGCTGATTTATAATAAAATACTTATTATATAAACAGAGCTCTTAGCTTCAGATGGAGTTTTTACTCCAACTGAAGGTTAGAGATCGTTATCCAGGGACGTAGCTGCCGTTATCTCCCATTTTGTTAGAAGTGGGAGTGTTACGGCAGGTAGTCATCGGATAAATTGGTTGGGATAATCTACTTTTGGTTAAAGCCTAAAATAAAAATGCAATTTGAAATTATTTATTAAGATTATTACGGTTTTATGGGTTAAGTGAAAGCATAGCTATTTTTACCACAACTATTATCTTTTACTTATTCACAAATTAATTATAAAAAACTCTTTGAGTTTTATCCTTAACTATTACTTCTTATCTTTTACTTATCTCTTCCTTTTTTTCTCTACAAACTAAGATTTATACAAACAATTGCCTTACGGCAAAATAAATTAAATTTTAATCACTACTTTATTTTAATAAGTATCATATAACTTTTCAAAAGGCTCCGCCTAAAAAATATTATGAGCCCCTTATTTGATATTTATTATTTATTATTTATATATTTAGCCTGGCTATTGCCAATAAAAGATTTTTTAAGCCCTTTTCAAACTATCCCATTTATTTAATTAAAGATTTTCCGTAACGCAGTGGAGGAAAATCATCCTTTAGTAGGCTGTTCTCTCCCTGTGACCATATACGCATGAACTGAAAAATCTGCTTTTAAGGGAACAATAAATATATTTTTTTAGACTATTGAGCTAGCTTTAGAAATTCTTTGTTTTCAAATTTGAATACCCGTTAAGAAGCTTTCATTGCCTGAATGAGGAACGAGTGAGTTTGAAAGCTTTAGGGTATTCAAATTTGAAAACATTAGAATTTCTTAGCGTACTGCGAACAGTCTAAAAAAATATATTTATTGTGGACTTAAAAGCAGATTTTTCCTATGCCATTACGTCACAATTTTCTTACACTGTGTCTCTGATTATCAGCTCTGGCTTAAAATAAATCTGCTTTTTCTCATCCTTATGCTCAATAGTATTTATTAAAAGCTTACATGCTTCCTTACCCATATGGTATATAGGTTGACCTATGGTAGTAAGTTCCGGCTGCACAAAGCTTGATATTCTTATATTATCAAATCCTATTATAGAAATATCCTCTGGTATGTTGTATCCTTTTCTCAATAAGACTTTCATTCCACCTAAAGCCATGGCATCATTTCCATAGAATATAGCATCTACACTTACTTTAGATTTTAATATGCTTTGTGTAACCTTAATTCCTCCTTCTGTTGTAAAATCTCCTTCGAAAATAAGCTCGTCCTTATAGATATTTCTCTTAGTCATTGATTTTTTATATCCATCCAATCTTTTTTTTGACACACTTAATTCCATAGGACCTGTTACAAATGCTATACGTTTTTTCCCATTTTGTAATAGATAATCCACACCTTGTTCTACTCCCTCTTCATTAAGGCAATAAACTCCATTAAATTCTTCTACATTTTCCATGTATCTATCTACTAATACAAATGGCACATTATTATTTTTTAATATATTTATACTTTCTTCTTTGCCTACTCCAGTTAAAAATATCATGCCATCTACTAATTTACTTATTAAAAGCTTTATATACTGTTCTTCCTTATCATTTTTATTATCTGTATTACAAAATATTACATTGTAATTAAATTTATTAGCTACATCCTCTATGGCTCTAGCTATTTCTGAAAAAAATGGATTCTCTATATCGGGAAGAATTATACCTATGGTTTCTGTTTTTTTAGTACTTAAGCTTCTAGCTACAGAATTAGGTATATAATTTAATTCTTTTGCTGAATTAAATATCTTTTCCCTAGTACTTTCTGATACATTTATTTCTTTATTATTCAAAACCATAGATACAGTAGCCTTAGATACCCCTACTGCTTCTGCTATATCTTTCAAAGTTGTTTTTCTCATAATATCTCCTCAAATCCCTAGGGTGTTATATTTTTTCTATATTTTAACATCATCTTACTAAATCAAAGTGCCAGAATCAACTAGACATCCTATGAATAATCCAGGATTTATTTAATAAATCCTGGACTTTAAATACGTTCCTTTGCTTGTAAATTTCTACTAGCATAAATAATATTCATTTCTCAATTATATTTTACTTTTATTGCTTACTATGAGCAAGTATAATTTTATAAAATCAAATTAGGTACATGAAAATAAATAACAAGTCAAAGATGCTGGTATATTTTGTATCAGACAAGGAAGCAGGTTCCGCCGCTAGTAGAACTATCGTTGGGTTCTGCTGACGCAGTATGACGCAAAATAGACTAGCATACTAACTTGTTATTTATTTGAATGTGCTTACCTATAATTATTTAGCATTTTCTTTAGTTACTAACATAAGTTCAACTGGTATTAATTTTTTAACCTCTTCACCTTTTGAAGCTTTAACGGCATTTTCTATTGCTATTGAACCCATTAATTTTGGCTGCTGTGCTACTGTTGCTGTCATATCTCCAGCTTTAACTGCATTTATAGCATCTTGATTTCCGTCAAATCCTACAACTATAGCTGTTTTCTTAGCTGCTTTTAAAGCCTTTACTGCACCTAGTGCCATTTCATCATTGTGAGCAAATATAGCATCTATTTGTGGTTGAGCTTGAATTATGTTTTCCATAACAGATAAACCCTTTTGTCTATCAAAATCTGCTGCTTGTTTAGCAACTAAGTTTATTTTCTTATCTTTATCAGCTATATTGTGGAATCCCTTACCTCTATCTCTTGTAGCTGAAGCTCCTGGTATCCCTTCAAGTTCTACTGCTTTAACTGCTGATTTATCCTTTAACTGATCTGCTATAAATTTAGCCGCCATTTCTCCACCTTTAACGTTATCAGATTCTATGTGAGATGCAACTTCTCCACCATTTGACTTTCTGTCAACTGTTATAACAGGTATTTTTTGGTCATTAGCTGCTTGAACTGCATTTGCCACAGCATCACTATCTGTAGGGTTTATTATTATAGCAGAAACCCCTTGTTGAACTAAATCTTCAACATTTGATCTTTCTGTGTCCGCTGAATCCTGAGAATTTAAAACTACTATTTCATATCCTAACTCTTTAGCTTTTGCTTCTGCTCCTTCTTTCATGCTCACAAAGAATGGATTGTTTAAAGTGGATAATACCATTCCTATTTTCTTATTTTCCTTCTTAGTCTCTCCAGCTTTTTGTCCACACCCTGCCATTAATCCAGTTGTCAAAGCTAATGATGCTAAAATTGATAAAACTCTCATTTTTCTTTTCATACGTTAGCCCTCCTATTTTTCTTTTTTATATTAATTAAAATTAATCTGAATACAATTTTTCCCATGCTAATCTTTATTAATTTATTCTTATAATACATTATCTTACAAATTGTGTATACGCAGTTATTTCTCATTTATAAAACATAGGAGACTTCTGCTAGCTACACTAAAAACATTAGAATAGAATATATTCATAAAATAGAATTTCAACTTATTATTTCTTTCCGCTGTTTACTTTTCTGTCCATAAGTACTGCTAACAATATTACAATACCTTTTACAATGGACTGATAGAATGGTGAAACATTCATAAGGTTTAATCCGTTATTTAATACTCCTATTATTAAAGCACCTATTATAGTTCCTGTTACTGTTCCTTCTCCACCTGCAAGACTTGTTCCACCAAGTACTACTGCTGCTATAGCATCTAGTTCAAATCCTGAACCTGCATTTGGTGAAGCTGAACCTATTCTACTTGTTACTATAATTCCACTTAAAGCTGCAGCTATACCTGATATTACATAAACCATATTCTTAATTTTTGTTGTGTTTATTCCTGATAATCTTGCTGAATCTTCATTACCGCCTAGTGCATATAAATATCTTCCATATCTAGTTTGGCTTAAAATATAGAATGCTATTACAAATACTACTATAGTAAATATTACTGGTATTGGAATTTGGTCTAATAATCTACCATTACCTATAAAACCAAAGCTTTTTCCTAAACCTGATATAGGTTTTCCATTAGTAAATACATAAGTTACCCCTCTAAATATTGTCATAGTAGCAAGAGTTGCTATAAACGCTTGTATTTTTCCTCTTGAAATAATTATTCCGTTAACTAATCCTACTACTGCACCTAATGCTAGTGCCGCAACCACTGCTAAAAATACATTTCCAGTACTCTTTATAATTACTGCCGCTACAGCACCACTTATGGCCAATATGGATCCTACAGATAAGTCTATTCCACCAGTTAAGATTACAAATGTCATACCTATAGCAAGAATTGCATTAACTGAAACTTGAGTAAATACGTTTCTTATATTACTTACAGATAAAAATCTAGGTTCAATTGCAGCTATAGCTACACACAGTACTAAAAATACAACAAGTGATTTATATTTAATTAATGTATTTTTTACATTACTTTTCATAATTCTCTCCTCTTTTCATATTTCATTTATAGAGTTCAATTTTTACAATTATTTAATTCCTACTGCACATTTCATTATAGACTCTTGGCTTGCCTCTTCTCTATTTAGCTCACCAGTTATATTTCCTTCATGCATTACAAGTATTCTGTCACTTATTCCAAGAACTTCAGGCATATCAGAAGATATCATTATTACTGCCTTTCCGCTTTCTTTTAATGCATTTAAAACATCGTATATTTCCTTTTTAGCTCCTACGTCTATGCCCCTAGTTGGCTCATCTATTATAAGAACTTTTGGTGACAGCATAATCCACTTTGCAAGTATTGCCTTTTGTTGATTACCTCCACTTAAATTCTTTATAAATTGCTCTGAACTAGGTGTCTTTACTGACAATTTTTTAATGTATTCATCTACATCTTTCTTTTCCTTTTTTCTATCTATAGCCTTAAAGGAGTTTTCATATTTCTTTAAATTTGCAAGGGTCATATTATCCCCAACAGTCATACCTAAAACTAATCCTTCTTTTTTTCTATCCTCTGATAGATAGCATATTCCATATTCTATAGCATCCTTTGGAGACCTTATTTGCTTCTTTTCTCCATCTATAAATATTTCTCCGTTAGATTTTCTGTACTCTCCAAATATAGTCTTTGCCAATTCTGTTCTTCCAGAGCCCATCAATCCTGCTATACCCAATATTTCTCCTGCCTTAACCTTTAAAGAAGCATTTTTTACTTTATTTGAATAGCTTAAATCTTTAACTTCTAGTAGAATTTCTCCAGTATCCACTTTCTTGTAAGGAAACTGATCCTCTAACTTTCTTCCTACAAGCATTGATATAATATCATCATTGGATATATCTGCTACCATTGCATCTCCAACATATTTGCCATCTCTTAAAACCGTAATTCTATCACACATCTTGAATATTTCTTCCATTCTGTGAGATATATAAATTATAGCTATGCCTTTATCTCTTAATTTTTCTATAACAGTAAACAAATTCTTAGTTTCCACATCTGTAAGAGCTGTAGTAGGTTCGTCCATTATAATTATGCTGGCATTTTTAGTAAGAGCTTTTGCTATCTCTATCATTTGCATTTCTCCAACACTTATATCTCTTACCAAAGTATCCGGATCTATATTGCATCCTATTTGATTTAAGAAATCCATACTTCTTTCTTTTAATAATTTCTTACTTATTCTCCTAGAAACTTTATTAAATTTTTCATTTCCCAAGAATATATTTTCCCAAACAGTTAAGTTAGGAAGCACACTTAACTCTTGATGTATTATGGTTATTCCTTTGCTCTCTGCATCTTTTATTCCAGTTATTTCAGTTTCTTTTCCTTCTATAAGTATCTTTCCTTCATCTTTTTTGTAAACCCCACTTAATATCTTCATAAGTGTGGATTTACCCGCTCCATTTTCACCTAGAAGTCCAAGAACCTCTCCTCCATAAGCAGAAAGTTGCACATTATCTAAAGCCTTTACCCCTGGGAAGGATTTTGATATATTTTGCATTTTGAGTATAGGTGTTTTACTCTTCATAATTATCCTCTCCTTAAAATTAGCAACTTTTTCTAAAAAACCACTCCTGATTTTAATATTATATTTGCATAAGGCGTTTGTTCTCCTGTTCTCACTACAGCCTTGCAATTTTTAAGTTCTTTTTTCAATTCTTCATGAGTTACAAATGTAATTTTTACATGGCCTATTTCTTTCTTTATTTCTTCAAATATCTCTGGGCTTACTTCCTTTGTTTCTTTAGCTATTACCACTTCTTCTACTTTTAATTCTGCTAAAACAGCTTTAAGTGTATCCATAAAGCTTGGTAAATTCTTTACTAAAGCTAAATCAATTCTCCTTGTTTCTTTTGGTATAGGAAGTCCACAATCCCCTATAGCTATGGAATCAGTGTGTCCCATTTTTGATATTTCTTCACTTATTGAGCTATTTAATAATGTTGTCTTTCTCATGGCTAGTCCTCCCCGTAAACTTCTATTATTTCTTTTAAATATGGAATGGAAGGCTGAGCCCCTTCTCTCTGAACTGCTATACTAGAGCATTTATTTCCAAACTTAACTGCCCCTTTAATCTCTTCAAAACATAAATTATCCGCATTTAGTTTACTTGAGAAACCTCCGATGAATGTATCTCCTGCTGCAGTGGTATCTACTGCTTTAACTTTATAAGCTTCTACAATTTCTGCCTTATCCTCTGATATCACAGCTGCACCATTAGATCCAAGGGTTATTATTGTATATTTAACACCTTTATCAATAAACTTTTCTGCAGCTTCCTTAGCACTATCCAAATCCTTTACATTTACACCAGTAAGTTCATAAGCTTCTGTTTCATTAGGTACAACTATATCTGTATATTTTAAAAGCTGCTCTGGAATTTCTTTAGCTGGTGCTGGATTTAATACTGTAACTTTTCCTGCACTTTTAGCCATTTTAAAAGCCTCTATAGTAGCTTCTACTGGTGTCTCAAATTGTGATATTAATATTTGACACTCTTTTATAACTTTTTCAGCTTTCTCTATTTCTTCTTTTTTTATACTCATATTTGCTCCAGCTGCAACTATTATAGAGTTATTACCCTCTTGGTCTACAGAAATTACTGCTGTACCTGTAGGATTTTTTTCATCCTTAAATATAAAATCTACATTTATATCATCCTGTATTAAACTCTTAGTAAGCGCCTCACCAGTACTGTCACTTCCAACCTTTGATATCATATAAACCTCAGAGCCCAGTCTCTTTGCTGCCACTGCTTGATTGGCACCTTTTCCTCCTGGAACATTTTGAAGGTCATTTGCAAATATAGTTTCTCCTACCTTAGGCATATTATTTACTTTTAAAACTATATCCATGTTCATGCTTCCAAGCACACACACTCTATTCATAATCTTTCCTCCTCGTATAATAAGTTTATAGCAGTCATTTAACTGACTATAAACTTATTTATTTTTATATTTTAGTATAGATAAGAAAGTATCTATGTTTTTCTGTGGGGATTCTCCCAATTCCATAGTTG
>NZ_CABDWS010000102.1 GCF_901447495.1 Haloimpatiens lingqiaonensis | reverse complement strand
AAGATTTCGTGGGGTAGGGGTAAGTGTATCTATTTTTGCGACCTATCGGTCTGCGGGCTTACCAGCCCTTTAAGTAAATGTAAAAAGATACAATTCCAGTAAAAATAAAATTTTTACTGGAATTTAGGTGCTAAATCTCTGTAATAGGAATGAAAAACTTGACAAAATAAATGAGTTTGCTAAAATAAAGTTAGCACTCACTAAGTTTGAGTGCTAACAAAAATGCGGTAAAAGGCATAGGCCTTTCACATTTTTAATAACTTAAACTATGATGAAAGGAAATGATAAAATGTCTAAAAAACAATTTAAGGCAGAGTCTAAGAGACTATTAGACTTAATGATCAACTCAATTTACACAAATAAAGAAATATTTTTAAGGGAACTTATATCCAATGCCAGCGATGCAATTGATAAGAGATACTATCGCTCACTTACTGATGAAAATATAAGTTTCAATAGAGAGGATTTTTACATAAGAATTTCTGCAGATAAAGAAAATAGAACTCTTACAATTACTGATACGGGTATAGGTATGACTGAGGAGGAACTTGAAAACAACCTTGGAACCATTGCAAAAAGTGGATCTTTTGCTTTTAAAAATGAAATGGAGACAAAAGAGGGTGTGGACATTATAGGGCAGTTTGGAGTTGGATTCTATTCTGCATTTATGGTATCAGATTCAATTATTGTAAAAAGTCGTGCACTTGATTCTAATGAGGCATACAAATGGGAGTCAAAGGGTGTAGAAGGCTATGAAATTGAAACCTGTGATAAGGATGAAGTAGGAACTGAAATAGTATTAAAAATAAAAGAAAACACAGAAGATGAAAATTATGATGAGTTTTTAGAGGAATACAATATACAATCTTTAGTTAAAAAGTATTCCGATTTTATAAAGTATCCAATTAAAATGATGGTTAAGAAAAGTAAGTTAAAAGAAGGCAGCGAAAGTGAATATGAGGACTACTTTGAAGATGATACTTTAAATAGTATGATTCCTATTTGGAGAAAAAGTAAAAATGAAGTAAGTACTGAAGATTATGAAAGATTCTATATGGATAAGCACTTTGGCTATGAAAAGCCTTTAAAATCAATTATTTCTACTGTGGAGGGTGCAGTAAGCTATACAACCTTATTATTTATACCTGCTAGAGCTCCTTACGATTTTTATACAAAAGACTTTGAAAAGGGTCTAGAGCTGTACTCTAATGGAGTATTAATAATGGAAAAATGTGCAGATTTGTTGCCAGATTATTTTAGCTTTGTTCAAGGCTTAGTTGATTCAGCGGATCTTTCTCTTAATATTTCAAGGGAACTTTTACAACATGATAGACAGCTTAAACTTATTGCAAAGAAAATAAAAGACAAAATAAAGAATGAACTTTTATTAATGCTTAAAAATGACCGTGAAAAATACATTGAGTTTTTCAATAACTTTGGAAAACAATTAAAATTTGGCGTGTATTCTGAATTTGGTGCTAATAAGGATGTACTTCAGGACTTACTTATGTTCTATTCATCAACAGAGAAAAAACTTGTTACTCTTGATGAATACATTTCTCGTATGAAAGAAGATCAAAAATATATATACTATGCACCAGGAGAAACTGTAGATAAAATAGATAAATTACCACAAACTGAAGCTGTAAAAGACAAGGGTTATGAGATATTGTATTTCTCTGATGAAGTGGATGAATTTGCTATTAAAATGCTTATGAAATACAAAGATAAAGAATTTACATCTGTTTATAGCAATGATTTAGGCTTTGAGTCTGATGAAAAAGAAGATCAAAATGAAACAGATGAAAATAAAGAATTATTCAAATTTATGCAGGAATCCTTATCTGGTAAAGTAAAAGAAGTTAAAGCATCAAAAAGATTAAAGAGTCATCCAGTTTGTCTTGCTAATGCTGGAGATATTTCAATTGAAATGGAAAAAGTTCTTAAGATGATGCCAGATAATCAGAATATAAAAGCTGATAAAATACTAGAAATTAATACAAATCATGAAATGTTTACTGCTCTTAAAGATGCATTTAAAGAGGATAAAGATAAATTAAAAATGCTTTCAAATTTATTATATAACCAAGCGTTATTAATTGAAGGACTTTCAATAGAAGATCCTGTACAATTTGCTAATGATGTATGTAAATTGATTAAATAGTTTTATTAGAAAAACATATTAACTAATAAAAGTGTCCCAAACATTGATTTTTAATGCTTGGGTACTTTTTATTTATATATCATTAAATTGTTTGTTATGGATATGATTCCGGTAGATTTTTTAACTTTTCACAGGATAGGGAATTTGTAGTATAGAGAAAAAGTGACACTAGTAGCACCTAGGTGAATTATATAATTTGCAGCTTAGAAATTATGTGTGAAGATTAGCATAGTTTAGTATGTTATAATTAAGATAAGTTACTGATTTGATTGGGGGAGATACCATGTACTTTAAGGAAAAAGGAAAAGCAAATACCGAAAAATGTGTGGAACTTGCAATTAAGGAAGCAAGAAATAGACATATAAAGCATATTGTTGTGGCTACTAATAGTGGATATACGGGCAAACTATTTCAAGAAGCTACTGACTTAAACATTGTTTGTGTTACTCATGCTTATGGATCTAAAAAACCTGGTGAAAATGTTATGCTTCAAGAAACAGTAGAGGAGCTTAAGAGTTTAGGAATTAAGGTTCTTACTACTACTCATGTGCTAAGTGGTGCAGAAAGAGGCATAAGTAAAAAATTTGGTGGAGTAAGTCCTGTGGAAATTATGGCTCATACTTTAAGAATGTTTGGACAAGGGACTAAAGTTTGTGTGGAAGTAAGTGTTATGGCTTTAGATACGGGACTTATACCTTACGGAGAGGAAATAATTGCAGTGGGGGGCAGTGCAGAAGGCGCAGATACTGCTGTGGTTATAAGTCCAGCTCATGCAAATAACATATTAGACACTAAGATAAATGAGATAATATGTAAACCTAAAAACTTCTAATATCATTGTCTTCTTTGTAATAGGAAGATAAATGAATTAGAACATTAAATGGAAATTAAATAATACCGTAAATTAATGGGCTATATTATTGAATGTGTGTTTTGTTCAATGATATAGTCTATTTTGATTATAATAGTATAGAATTTTTTGCTTTTTTAAAAATATTACTAGTTTTTTTAAAAATATTACTATGATATAATAAACAGAGCTCTTAGCTTCAGATGGAGTTTTTACTCCAACTGAAGGTTAGAGAACGTTATCCAGGGACGTAGCTGCCGTTAACTCGCACTTTGTTAAAAGTGGGAGTGTTACGGCAGGTAGTCATCGGATAAACAGAGCTCTTAGCTTCAGATGGAGTTTTTACTCCAACTGAAGGTTAGAGAACGTTATCCAGGGACGTAGCTGCCGTTAACTCGCACTTTGTTAAAAGTGGGAGTGTTACGGCAGGTAGTCATCGGATAAAATAAATTATTTATAAATGGGGGAAACATCATGAGTGATTTAATGACAGAGAATTCAGTAGATAGAGATAAGATAAGGATTTCAAGAAAAGAAAGAAGAAAATCAAGAAAAGTAAAAAGAAAAGTTAAAAAAAGAAAAAGGTTTAAGATATTATTAGCAATATGTATATTGCTTACAGGCATGTATTCAAGCTTGGTATTTTTAGATATACCTGTAATTTCGGACCTTAGAGATATATACATAGAAACTGCAATGACAACAGCAACTCATCAATGGCTGGCTACATTGTTTTTTCCAGATTCATTAATAAATAGGGTTATGAGTAAGAAAGTAGATAACTCTAATTTAGTATCAGTTACAAATATAGATAAAGAACCAAATGATAGTAAAGATATAAATAGTGGACAAGCAGGGGATATTTTAAATCAGAAAAATTTAAAAGTTGGGGATAAAGACTATGCAGGAAATGATGTGGTTATAAATGATATTGAACAAGGAATTATAATATCTAAAGTTAGCGGTAACAAGTTTAAAGGCAGGATTGCATTGATTGATGATCCTAAGAGAGTATTTGTAGGTACTACAGATAAAAAAGGTATTTCTGGAAGAGCGATTTTGGATTTCATTAGTATGTATGATGCTGTATTAGGCATCAATGCCAGTGGCTTTAATGATGCTGGAGGTGTAGGTAATGGTGGCAGTATTATAGGAGTTACATATGAAAATGGACAAAAATGGGGAGAATATACAAGCGGATATGGAACAATAGCCTTTGACAAAAATGATAGGCTTATTGTTGGCGGAATACGAAATTGGGATAAATATAATATAAGAGATGGAGCTCAATTTTCGCCAGTATTAATTTCAGATAATAAGATGGTAATTAGTGGCTCAGCAGGATGGGGACTTCAACCAAGAACTATTGTAGGGCAGAGGAAAGATGGAGTAGTAATATTTTTGGTTATTGATGGAAGACAGCCAGCCTACAGTTTAGGTGCAACTATGGAGGATTGTGCACAGGTTATGCAATCCTATGGAGCTGTTACAGCAGCAGCTTGTGATGGTGGATCATCATCCATTATGGCTTATGACGGAAAAATTTTAACAAAATGTTCTTCACCATCAAAGATTGGAAGACTTTTGCCTAATGCATTTTTAGTTAGAAAAAAATAAGAGAGCCTTTTAAACTAAAGGCTCTTTTTCTATGACTACACCTACAAGACCAGGACCAGTATGAACACCAGCAACTGGGCTTATATCTCCAAAACCTAAGTAACTTATATTAGGATTATCCTTTAGAGAATCGTAAAAGAGTTTACCTTCCTCATAAGCACCACCGTGCATTACCCAAACTTTTGCTTTTGTATTATTTAAGTTTTCTTGAATTATATCCATAAGCTTACTTTTTGCCTGTTTTTTTCCTCTAACTTTGCAATATGTATAATAAATTCCCTCATCATTTATAGATATTATTGGTTTAATATTTAATAGTTGTCCTAGGGTTCCAGAGACTTTACCTATTCGTCCACCCTTTATTAAGTATTCTAAGGTATCAACTATATAATAAACACTAATATTATCTCTCATCTGTGGAAGAGCGGATACAATTTCATCATAGCTTTTTCCATTCTTTATCATTTCGCCGCAACCTATAACTAATGCACCAGCTCCAAGAGTTAAGGATTTGGAGTCAAAAACTGTTATATTAAGATCGGTATGCTCGCTAGCAGCAAGCTTTAGTGTGTTATAAGTACCAGATAAACCGGAACCTATAGGGATTGCAATAGCGTGTGTATACCCTTCAGACTCAAGCTTGTAAAAAAGATCATGCATGTCTGCCACAGAAGGCAAGGATGTATGAGGAACTTCTACCTTTAAATTATCATATACTTGTTGAGGAGTTATATCAACTTTATCAATATATTCTTTATCTTTGTATATTATTTTTAGGTTAAGTATTTTTATATCATATTTTTTTATAAATTCTTCATTTAAATCACATGTGCTATCTGAAATTAAAGCTATTTTTTCCAAAATAATGCCTCCTAATAAATCAATTTAATACATGGTTTTCAAAACTACGTATAACTACATTAATATAATACCACCTAGTGAGTAAAATATCAACTAAAAGATTCCAGTTATAAATGTATAAAAATCATATTTTGTTATAATAAAATAAATTATTAATTTAATTGGAAGAACATCAATATGTATTTTGTACTAAAATAAAAAATTCATACTAAAGTATTAATTTAAAAGTTTAAAATTAGCACTTTGGCATGAATTTAAAACTCTCCAAAACTTACTTAGCAGTCCTTCAAAGTTGTAAGGTTATTAAAGACAACAACAAAGGGCTGTATAATATTTAACCTCTATGTAAAAATTAATAATAAACAAATCAACGGAGGATTTTAAAGTATGTTTATTCCTAAGAGAGTAATATTTGAAAGAGGAAGTTTAGACTATGAAATAGGTAGAGATGTATTAAATTTTTTTAAAGGAAATAATGGTGTGCAAATTATAAATATCACTTCTAATAGAATTAAAGAAAATATTCCAGGAGAGGATTTATATAATTTTTATAGAGAAGGTAAAAAAACTTTAGTAGTGGGGGTGAAGAAGGGATTTAAGTTTCAATCATGCAAGCCTTCAGCACATTATCAATTGCCATTAGTATCAGGTTGTACAGGTCAGTGTCAATATTGCTATTTAAATACTAATTTAGGTGATAAACCTTATATAAAAATCAATGTGAATGTTGAAGAAATACTTTCTAAGGCAGGAAGCTATATAAATGAAAGGTTGCCAGAGGTAACTATATTTGAAGGCTCTGCTACCTCTGATCCTGTGCCAGTGGAGCCTTATTCTCATTTGTTAAAGAGAACTATAGGGTTTTTTGCAAATAATGAAAATGGAAGGTTTAGATTTGTTACAAAATATAATGATGTAGATAGCCTTATAAATTTAAATCATAGGGGTAAAACTGAAGTAAGGTTTACTCTGAATACAGATAAAGTTATAAGGGAATATGAAAGCAGAACTGCATCCATTGATAAAAGAATAGAAGCCAGTGTTAAGTTAGCTAGGGCAGAGTACCCAATAGGATTTATAATAGCACCGGTATTTATTTATGAAGGATGGGAAGAAGATTATAAAAATTTATTAATAGAATTAAAAGATAATTTGCCAACAAATTTAAAGTATCCTATAACTTTTGAAGTAATATCCCATAGGTATACTTCAAGAGCAAAGGATATAATATTGAAGGTTTTCCCAGACACTAATTTACCAATGAAGGATGAGGAGAGAAAATATAAATATGGTCAATTTGGTTATGGTAAATTTGTGTACGAAAAAGAACAACTTGATCATATGAAAGAATTCTTTACAAGGGAAATAGAAGAAATATTTAAAAATAGTACCATAAAGTATATAATATAAGTAATGCGTTAATGTATTATTTATATTAACAGGGAATTAGAAAGGAGTAATTAAATGAATATATTAATTACTAATGATGATGGAATAGATGCTAGAGGAATTAGAGCCTTAGCAGAGGAAATTTGTAAAAATCATGAAACTTTAATAGTTGCCCCAAGAGAACAGCAAAGTGCTACTAGTCACTCAATATCTATAAATAAGCCTATAAAAATAAAGGAAGAAAAACTTGAAGGTTTAATATGTAGTGCCTATAGTGTACTTGGAACCCCAGCAGATTGCACTCAAGCAGGTATTTCACTACTTGGAAAGGATATAGATTTAGTTATTTCAGGTATTAATAGAGGGCTTAATGCTGGTACGGATGTATTGTATTCTGGTACAGTTTCTGCTGCTATCGAAGGAGCTATTTATAATGTTCCATCCATTGCAGTTTCTATGGAAGTAGATTGGGAAAAAGATGATGAAGACTACAGTAAGGCAGTAAAATGGACAAGTAAAATACTTAAAATGGTAGAAAAAGAGTATTTAAGAGGGGATGTGGTTCTTAATATAAACATTCCAAATATAAAAGACGAAGATATAAAAGGAATCAAGGTTTGCAGAATAGGAAAGTCTACTTACAATGCAAAATACACATTAATAGAAGATAGTGAAGATAAGATTTATAAAAAAAATGGAACGAGAAATGAAATACAGGAGAAGGATTCTGATTTATATTTTCTTTCTCATGGATATGTAACTGTAACTCCACTACACTTTGATTTTACTAATTTTGAGATTTTAGAGGGAGTAAGAGATATAATTGAATAATATGGTCTGATATAGAATATCTTTTGGGTATAATATAATTAAGATGCATTAATTTTAAGTAGTTCTGGCGAATGATAGCTGGGAATAGTGTTATGTTATAATACAATAAAGTGGCGTTAAGTTTCCGAGGGGGAATAAAAATGAGAATTGCTAATCAAAATATATTAGATAAATTAAATAGCATTGAGTTTAAACAATATATAAGTAAAATGGATATTAACACTGTGTTAGTTTTTGGAAGCGTTTTAACAGATGATTTTCATGAGTACTCTGATGTAGATATAGCCATATTAGGTAAAGACAGTCTTAAAATAAAGGAAATTTTAGATTTGGAGTTGTATTTAGAAAATCTTTTAGAACGAAGTATAGATGTGGTTGATTTAAATAGTGATACATTGGATATATTTATAAAAATCAATATACTAAACACTGGTAAGGTTATTTATTCTTCAGATTATAATAAGTCTGTAGAAGAGCTAATTGAAAGAGTTCATTGGTATTATAAGCAGAATGAACACTATTTTGATTGTAGAAGGAGAGATTTAATATCATGAATGAAGATAGGTTATATAAAATAATTGAAGATATGACCGAGACTATATCTCTTTTAGAGGGATGCATGAATTCTCTAAAAAATGAAAAGGATGCAAATAAATCTTTGTATATAGAATATGGATTAAAACAAATATTTGTTGATTTTTTCATAACTGTTGAAAGTTTAACATCTTTGATATTAAAGGAATTAAAAAAATTTAAAATAGGTATTGATATGAAGCAATCACTTGAATTTATAAAGGAAAACAATATTATTGATGAAGAGTTGCATTTATTTTTAGATGAAGCAAGACTTATGAGAAATAGAATTTCTCATAGATATAAGGAACCGTCTAGAAAAGAAATATTAGAATTTATCAACCTAAATATGGATAAGTTTTCTAGAACTTTAGAGGTTACGAAGAAATTAATAAATATGTAAACAAAAGGAGATGCCGCATTAAATATATATTGTGAAGTAAGTGCATAGGAAAAATCTGATTTTAATTCCGTGATAAATGTGAAATTTTGGACTTGAACAATACGCCAAGAACTTCTAATATTTGTCCATTTAAAGCCCCTAAAGTTTTCAAACTC